>NZ_CP006911.1:1500000-1714148 GCF_001281385.1 Candidatus Pseudothioglobus singularis PS1 | reverse complement strand
ATAACCACAACACAAACTATTGATTATTTTCAAAAAAAGAAAGTAATTAACAAATAATAGATCAGCTAATAATAACAATAATTAATTTAATAAGAAAGGCAACTTATGAACACTGAATTAAGCGTTGAAGAACTTATAGAGCCGTTGCAAACTGTGATTGGAGTAGTTGAGAAAAAACAAACTTTACCAATACTCTCTCACGTACTAATTCAATTAAAAGACAACAAACTTACACTAACAACCACTGATATGGAACTAGAAATCAGTGCTTCAAATAAAATCATAAGTGATTCAGAAGTCACCTTTACAATTTATGCAAAAGACTTGATTGACATTGTAAGAAAACTCCCAGAAAAAACCCAAATAAAATTTAAAATAGAAGAGAACAAAGTTTATCTAAATGCTAACAAAAATACGTTTGAACTAAATACTTTTAATCACTTAGACTTTCCCGCCCTTCCTAAAACTCAAAACTCAAGTATTATCAAAATTAAGCAAGATACACTCAAAAAGTTAATTGAAAACACTAGTTTTTCAATGGGAAATCAGGATATTAGGGCATATTTAAACGGTCTCTTTTTTGAACTAAATAAAGACTCTTTAACAGTGGTTGCAACAGATGGGCACAGACTCTCAATCGGCGAGGTCAATCAAGAAAGTAGTTTAGAAGAAAAAAAGACAGTGATTCTTCCTAGAAAAGCAGTACTAGAACTAACTAAACTACTGAATAAAAGCACACAAAGTATTGCTGAAATACACCTATCTGATAATTATTTTTCATTAGTTGACTCTAGTAGTAAAATTATCAGCCGTTTGATCGATGGTAATTTTCCAAACTATAAACAAGTAATGCCAACTGATTTTAGTAACACTATTGTTATTGATCGTGAAGACTTTTTATCTAGCTTGCAGCAAGCCTCAATATTTGTAGATGAGAGAACTAAAGGTGTCAAACTTGTTTTTAGAGAAGACAAGCTTAGTATTTTTTCTCACTCAGAGAGAGGTAGAGCTGAAACCCAAATTGAGGTAACGAAGCAAGAAAAAGAACTAGAAATTGCTTTTAATATTCATTATTTAATTTCAGTTCTTGAAAAACTAACTTCTAAAGAGGTGAACATGGTCATACCAGGAGGTGAAAACAAATCGTGTTTATTAAGTGCTGTCGGTGACGAAAGTTATCAATATATTATTATGCCAATGAGAATATAGTTGTTGTGCTTTAATGGCAATTATTGAAAAGCTGCATGTTTTAAAGTTTAGAAATTTGACAGATCAATATCTGCTGCCCAACAATAACATCAATTTAATAATTGGACAAAATGGCCAAGGCAAAACAAACTTCATTGAATCAATATATTACTTAGGACATAGTAGGTCATTTAAGACTAAAAACCTAAAAGACATCATTCCATTTGACGAGCAACAAATAAAAATAACCGCACTTGTAGACAAACAAAAAGTCAGTATTATAAAATCTCGCGATAAAAGCCAGATTTTAATTGACGAAGAAAAAATCTCTAGTAATAGTCTTTTAAGCCAAATTCTTCCGATACAAATTATCTCACCAGATCGTGGATTTGTTGTAGGGGGGTCTCCCAAATTAAAAAGATCTTATCTTGATTGGGGGGTTTTTCATAATAAAAGTAACGAAACACTTACAGCATATAAAACTTATAAAAAAACCCTTAAAAACATTAACACGCTGCTCACAAGCGGGAACAAAGGAGAGCTTGACGAGTGGTTTACACAGTTTGCAAGTCTTTCTGTAGACATTACAAAGGGCCGTATGGATTATGTGGAGCAGTTAAAAACTCTCCTTAACGACCAATCCAAGGGAAGACTCAATAGTTTAATTAAAGCTAATGATAATTTTACTTTTCACATTCAAACAGGCTGGCCAAAAGAGGTTGATCCCCTTAGTCAGGTAAAAATATTAGAGTATCTTTTAAAAAATAAAACAAATTTTTTTAAAACTAAATACTTGAGTTATGGACCCCATAGGGCGAATATTGAATATCTCTTAAACAAAAGAAACGAAAGCTTTCTTTCAAGAGGTGAGCAGAAAAAAATGTCAATTGTTTTTTGGATGCTTCAAGTTTTGATTCTTGTTCAAAACAAAACAAAACCAATTGTATTAATTGATGATGTTTCATCAGAACTTGACCAAAGCAAAATTAAGTCTATTATTGATTATTTAACTGAAATCAATATTCAAATTTTTATTTCAGATATTGGCAACATTGACTTACCCTTAGACCCCAAAAAGACAACCATTTTTGAAATTAAAAAAGGCGTTCTAAAGGGTTTATAACGATCTTTTTTTAATACATAATTAGACTTAAAAAATACAGATGAAATGGCGCTAAACAACGCAGCCGTGGTATAATAAATTTATTTTTAAAGGGGCAGTTATGACCGAAGAATACCAAGCCTCCAATATTAAAGTTTTAAAGGGTTTGGACGCTGTTAGGAAACGCCCTGGAATGTATATTGGCGATACCGATGATGGTACAGGTTTACACCACATGGTTTTCGAAGTTGTCGATAACTCAATTGATGAAGCTTTAGCCGGCCATTGCTCCAAAATTGAAGTTGTAATCCACGATGATAACTCCATATCAGTTACTGATGACGGAAGAGGTATTCCTGTAGACATTCACCCTGAAGAACAAATATCTGCCGCTGAAGTTATTATGACAATCCTGCATGCGGGAGGTAAGTTTGATGATAACTCTTATAAGGTATCTGGGGGGCTTCATGGGGTTGGTGTTTCAGTAGTAAATGCTTTGTCTGAGTCGCTTCATTTGACTATTTTCAGGGGTGGTGATATTTATGAGCAAGACTATGTGTTGGGCGTTCCTAAAGAGCCATTAAAGACAACAGGAAAAACAGATAAAACTGGAACCATAATTCATTTTAAGCCTAGTGCAGAAATCTTTACAGAAACCGTTTATAAGTTTGAAACACTTTCTAATAGATTAAGAGAGCTTTCATTTTTAAATTCAGGCGTACACATTGAGATCAATGATGAAAGGTCTGATAAAAAAGATGTCTTTGTTTATGAGGGCGGAATTACAGCCTTTGTTGAGCATTTAAACAAATCAAAGAACCCTATACATAGTGATATTATTTCCATTGCTACAGAAAAAGATGACATCTCAGTTGATGTTGCGCTTCAATGGAGTGATTCTTATCAAGAGAGCGTTTATTGTTTTACAAACAACATACCGCAAAGAGATGGAGGAGCCCATCTTGCAGGCCTTAGGGCCGCCCTCACTAGAACACTTAATAATTTTATCGATGCCTCAGGACTAGCTAAAAAAGAAAAAGCAGCTATTACCGGAGAAGATACCAGAGAGGGTTTAACAGCGATACTTTCCATTAAGGTTCCTGACCCAAAATTCTCTTCCCAAACTAAAGATAAGCTTGTTTCCTCAGAGGTTAGGGCGCCTGTTGAGTCTTCTGTAAACGAAAAGCTTGGAGAATATCTTCTTGAAAACCCCGCAGAAGCAAAAATCATAATAAGTAAAATTTTCGAGGCCTCAAGGGCGCGCGACGCAGCCAGAAAAGCCCGAGAAATGACCCGTAGAAAAGGTGCTTTAGATATTGCAGGCCTTCCTGGAAAGTTGAGTGATTGTCAAACAAAAGACCCTGCTGAATCAGAAATTTTCCTTGTTGAGGGGGACTCAGCGGGAGGCTCTGCTAAACAAGGAAGAGATAGAAGAACTCAGGCAATTCTTCCTCTTAAGGGAAAAATATTAAATGTAGAGAAAGCTAGATTTGAAAAAATCCTTTCCTCCCAAGAAGTTGGTACTTTAATTACTGCTTTGGGTTGCGGAATTGGCAAAGAAGAATATGATATTGAAAAACTCAGATACCACAAGATTGTGATTATGACGGATGCTGATGTAGACGGCGCCCACATTAGAACCCTTCTATTAACTTTCTTTTATAGACACTTTCCTGAGCTTATTGAAAATGGCTATCTTTATATTGCACAACCGCCTTTATATAAAATCAAAAAAGGAAAACAAGAGCGATACTTAAAAGATGATGCAGAGCTTGATGAGTATTTGCAACAAGAGGCTATCCATGATGCTAATCTTTTTGTTAATAGCGATACTCCAGCAATTCAAGGTGTTGCACTTGAAAAAATTGTATCAAGCTACTATGAGTCTATTGGGATTATTGTAAAACTTGGTAAAAAATACAATGAGCCTTTGTTAAGGGCTATTCTAGGAATGCCAAAGATGGACCTAAATGATCCAAAGAAAGCTAAAGAATGGTGTGAGTCTCTTCAACAAAAAATGAATAATAGTAGCTCCATGTCTGAGAGTCACGATCTAAGCTTTTCAAACAATAGCGTGATTTATTCGATGAAAACATATGGTGTTGAAACAAGTACATCTGTTCTTGATGTAGGTTTTTTTGAATCAAGAGAATATAAAAATATAGAAAAGTACTCAAGCCAGGTTGAGAGTATGTTTACTGACGAAACATTTGTTCAGAAAGGCGCAAAAGAGGTAAAAACACCAGACTTTACTACCGCCCTCAACTTTCTTTTGGTTGAGGCAAGAAAGGGACAGGGTTTTCAACGATATAAGGGGCTTGGAGAAATGAATCCTGATCAGTTGTGGGATACTACAATGAATCCTGAGTCTAGAGTAATGCTTAAAGTTAAAATCGAAGATGCAATTGCTTCAAACGATGTTTTTACAACACTTATGGGTGACGAGGTTGAGCCAAGAAGAAACTTTATTGAAGAAAATGCACTTAAGGTAGACAACCTCGACTTCTAATTTAGTAAACTAATAACTTGAATTGAATTAATTCGAGTTACGAATTTATTTACTAACCACCTGACCGCATTTGTAAGATAATTACTTTAATTACTTACAAATGGTAGGGTTATGTCAAAAGAACATCCTGTTATCGCTATAACTGGCTCTTCCGGAGCTGGAACGTCGACTGTTAAAAATGCATTCAATCATATATTTGGAAGGGTTGGTGCTAGGCCAGTTATTATTGAGGGTGATAGTTTTCATAAGTTTGATCGCAAACAGATGAAGACTGCAATGGAGCTTGAAGATAAAAAAGGAAATAAGTACTTTAGTCATTTTGGTCCTGAAGCAAATCATTTTGATCTGATTGAAAAAACATTTAAACAGTATGGTGAAAAAGGGCATTGTGATCGACGCTACTATATTCATTCTGATGAAGAGGGGGCTCCTTTTGGGAAAAATGCTGGTGAGTTTACCGAGTGGGAAGATGTTGGAAGAGATAGTGACTTATTGTTTTATGAGGGCCTGCATGGGGGCGTCAAAGATGGAAACATCGACGTAGCTAAATATGTTGATTTACTGATAGGCGTGGTGCCCGTTGTGAATCTGGAGTGGATTCAAAAAATTCATAGAGATAAAGAGCAAAGAGGATATAGTGCAGAGGCAACTGTTGACACAATCCATAGACGAATGTGGGATTATATAAACTACCTTACCCCCCAATTTTCAAGAACCCATATAAATTTTCAAAGAGTTCCAACTGTTGACACGTCTAATCCTTTTATAGCAAGAGACATACCAACTCAAGATGAAAGTTTTGTCGTTGTTAGGTTTCAGGACCACAAGTATTGTGACTTTGTTTACCTACAAGATATGGTAGCAGGCTCATTTATGTCCCGACCCAATACGTTAGTTGTTCCAGGCGGAAAGATGGGCTTTGTAATGGAGCTAATTTTAAGAGAGCAAGTAGAGAAAATGCTTAAGCATTAAGCACGATCCATTAGATATTTAGTCTTTTACAACAATGTTGATTAGTCGATTTGGAACAACAATTACTTTGATTATTGCTTTGCCTTCAGTGAACTTTAAAACTCTTTCATCTGAAAGCGCTGCCTCTTCTACAAGTTTATTTTCGGAGTCTAATGGCACTTCTATTTTTGCCCGTAGTTTTCCATTAACCTGGGCTATTAGTTGAACATTTTCTTGAACAAGGGCTGAATCATCCACTATAGGCCAGCTTGAGTTAACTACCGCTTCTTTCCCTCCCAACAAAAACCAAAGGTGGTGACAAACATGAGGCATAACGGGGCTGAGGCATTTAACCATTATCTCAATTGCCTCTCGTTTTATGAAGGCCCCTTCTCGTGAGTCATCATTATATTTTGATAGCGTATTGTTTAACTCCATCATAGCAGCAATTGCGGTATTAAAAGAATGCCTTCTTCCAAAATCATCGCCTACTTTTTGCAGGGCTAAATGGGTTTTTTGACGAATTGTTTTTTGCTCTTCTGTAAGCTTAGAGGTATCTATTTTTGAAACAACAACGCTGTTTTTTGACTCCACAAAACTACTTACAAGTCGAAAAAATTTGTTTATAAACCTATGAGAGCCTTCGATGCCCGTGTCTGACCACTCAAGATCTTGAGTTGGAGGAGCAGCAAATAAAATAAAGAGTCGTGCGGTGTCTGCCCCGTATTTTGAAATCATTTCTTCTGGGTCAACTGTATTGCCTTTTGATTTGCTCATTTTGGCCCCATCTTTAAGCACCATCCCCTGAGTGAGAAGATTGGTGAACGGCTCATTTGTCTTTACAATGCCCTCATCCCGCAGGAGTTTTGTAAAAAAACGTGAGTATAAAAGATGTAATATGGCGTGCTCTATGCCTCCAATATACTGGTCTACTGGAAGCCAATAATTGGCTCGTTCATCTAATATCGCATCCTTCTGATCAACACAGGTGTAACGTGCAAAATACCAAGAAGATTCAAAAAAAGTATCAAAGGTATCTGTTTCTCTCTCCGAATCTATTCCACATTTTGGACAAGGCGTCTTATAAAAACCAGGCATTTTTTTAAGTGGTGAACCCACTCCATCTATTGCCACATTTTCTGGGAGTCGAACCGGGAGATTTTCAAGAGACTCTGGAATAGCCCCACAAGAAGGGCAGTTTATTATTGGAATTGGACAACCCCAATATCGCTGTCTTGAAATTCCCCAATCTCTTAGGCGATAATTAGTTTTTTCTTCACCCATTTTTAGGCTCGATAGTTTTTGGCTTATTGCCTTAAATGCGACGCCGAAGTCAAGGCCACAGAACTCACCAGAGTTGATAAGAATTCCTTTTTCAACGAATGCTTCTTCGCTTATATCAACTAGGCCATTGGAGTCAGCAATCACTTCTTTAATAGGAATATTGTATTTATTGGCAAACTCATAGTCTCTTTGATCATGGGCTGGAACACTCATAACTGCTCCAGTGCCATAGCCCATTAAAACAAAGTTTGCAATCCAGATAGGAGTTTTTTCCCCAGTTAGGGGGTGGATGCACGTGAGTCCAGAATCAACACCCTTTTTTTCCATGGTTTCGATTGCAGCCTCAGCAGTTTCCATTTTTTTGCATTCATCAAGAAATTTTTGAACCTGTTTATCTTTTTTACCGGATTCTATTGCCAGAGGGTGCTCTGCAGCGATGGCAAGATATGTAACGCCATAGAGCGTATCTGGCCTTGTTGTATAGACTGTAATTGAATTTGCGTTATTAAGCTTAAACTCAATATCTAGACCAACTGATTTACCTATCCAGTTAGTTTGCATCATTTTAACAGCATCAGGCCAACCATCAAGTTTTTGAATGTCTGCCAAGAGCTCGTCTGCATAATCAGTTATTTTCATATACCACTGAGAAATCTCTTTTTTCTCAACGGGAGCGCCCGAGCGCCATCCACAACCATCCACAACTTGTTCGTTAGCAAGTACTGTATGATCAATGGGGTCCCAGTTTACAACAGCCTTTTTTTTGTAGACTAGGCCTTTTTCAAATAACTTAATGAAGAACCATTGTTCCCATCGATAGTATTCTGGATGACAGGTTGCTAGCTCTCGCGACCAGTCATAGCCAAAACCTAATTCGATTAATTGATGCTTCATATGGCTTATGTTTTCATAAGTCCATCCTGCAGGCGGCACCTCATTTTTTATAGCAGCATTCTCTGCTGGGAGGCCAAAAGCATCCCATCCAATTGGCTGCATAACGTTTTTACCCAGCATCTTTTGATACCTTGATATAACATCACCAATACTGTAATTTCTTACATGTCCCATATGGAGTCTCCCAGAGGGATATGGCAACATAGATAGGCAATAATATTTCTCTTTAGTTTCGTCCTCTGTAACTACAAAAGAGTTATTTTTTTCCCAATAATTTTGAGCCTCTCTTTCGATTTTTTTGGCGTTGTATTCTTGTTGCATTGTTTAGTTTTAATTTAAGTTGAGAGTTCCAACGAGCGAGCCTACACTATTCATTTCATGTTTTTCTAGATACTGACTAATTCCAGCATTAATTTCTTGACAGACCAGCGGGTCATAAAACAAAGCAGTGCCAATTCCTATTGTATCTGCTCCTGCAATAATAAACTCGATTGCGTCTTGTGCATTAACTATTCCGCCTTGCCCAATAATAGGAATATTATGGTTTTTGCTGACTTGGTAGACCTGATGAACCTTAAGAAGTGCTATTGGCTTTATTGCTGGACCAGAAAGTCCGCCTTGATTATTCCCAATTATGGGCTTTTGTTTTTCAATATCTATAGCCATACCCATGACTGTGTTTATTACAGCTAAGCCATCACTTCCAGCATCAATACACCGAAGTGCATTTGAGGCAATATCAGTTTGGTTGGGCGAAAGTTTTGTGATAATAGGCTTGCTTGTATTTTTGCGACATATTTCTACAACTCTAAAGGACATATCAGGATCATTTCCAAAGGCTACGCCTCCTTCTTTGACATTGGGACAAGAGATATTAATCTCAATTGCATCAATATCTGTATCATCAAAATGCTTAGCTACCTCACCATACTCTTCAACACTAGAACCAGAAATATTAATAATAAACTTAGTTTCATCTTTATCTAAAGTGGGCAAAATATCAGTAATGACTGAGTTAGTTCCTGGATTTTGAAGGCCAATTGCATTAAGCATTCCATTTGGAGTTTCGGCGACCCTGTGTGTTTTATTTCCTAGTCTGGGTTCTAGAGTAGTGCCTTTTAAACAAACTGCGCCTACATGAGAGTTAGAGAACCCTTTTATTCTGGTGTATTCTTCTCCAAATCCAACACACCCCGAAAGCAGAACGATTGGGGAGTTAAGGGACATCCCACAAAAACTTGTTTTAAGATTATTTTGCATTGTCGACATTATACTTTTATGATGACTTGGGAGTCATTAACTTCGTCTAAAATGTTGCTATGAATGGAGTTTTTGTTACTGGAAGCAATACAGAGGTTGGAAAAACCACAGTTTCTGTTGAAATAATAAAGCAGCTTAGAAAAAAAAGAAAAGTCGTTGTAAGGAAGCCGGTAGAGACGGACTGTGAGTTGGTAGACGGAAGTTATTTTCCAAAGGATGCGGTGAAGCTCAACGAGGCTTGTGGTTCCGGAGAGAGTTTAAGTCAAGTCTGTCCTTATTGTTTTGAACTTGAGGCGAGCCCTGAAGAGGCTAGTTTGGATGCTGGAAAATCCTTAGGCCTTGAAGACTTGGTATACGCCTGCAATGATGGAGTTGGTGAGCGTTTTGTTTTTGTTGAAGGGGCAGGTGGGTTTTATTCACCGATTGCAGACAAAGCCCTCAATTCGGATCTTGCTGTTCAGCTTGAATTGCCAGTTATTATTATTGTTAAGGACGAGCTAGGAGCAATAAGCCAGGCTTTGTTGGCCATCGACGCTGTTCTCAGCAAAAAACTTAAAATTGCTTTCGTCGTTCTTAATGAGGTTCGTGAGAATACGCTTTCAAATCTTGAAGCGCTTCGCTCTTATACAGACGTTCCTGTTCTAAAGTTTTCGATTAAAAATTCTGAGTTATTTTATTTAGAGGTTGAAAAACTAATCTAGTATCGTAAGGCTTGGTTTTTTATCCCCCTTATCTGAACTAATGCCTTTGTTGTCAAAAAGCATTCCCTCGCCATTCTCATTGGCATAGATAGACATCACAGCTTCACAGGGAACAATAATCTTTTGGGACTTGCCATTAAAGCGCGCTTTAAAGCTTATGATTTCGTTATTGATAAGTCGATCAGCAGTTGCTGAAGCGCTAATGTTTAAGACTATTTTTCCATTGTTTTCAAACCCATCAGGAATTGAAAGGCCCTTACTTTTGGCCCTTACTAAGACGTATGGAGTGAGATTGTTATCCTCTATCCAGTTGCAATATGCTCGGATTAAGTAGGGAATAACGCCTGGCATTTGTCTCTAGTTAAAGTCCTTTTCAGCAAAAGTCAAACTATCATGAAAACCTTCTTTTTCAAAAAGCCTATTTGCATATTCTTTGATTGGCTTTGCTTTTTCGCCTAATGAGATTCCTAGAAGATCTAGCCTCCAAAGGATTGGTGCAATACAAACATCAACAAGTGTCATTGTTTCGCTTTTAAAGTAAGGCTTATGAGAAAACAAAGGGAGAAGCTCTAATAAGTTTCCATTCAATGTTTTTCTAGCAGCATCTGCTTCTTTTTTGTTTCCATTGAGAATTTTCGAGACAAGCTCATACCAGCATCCATCTGCTCTTGTGAAGCGGTAGATCAAAAGCCTTTTTTCGGCTTTTTCAATTGGATCTACTGGCAAAAGCGGCGGGAAAGGAAAGCGTTCATCAAGGTATTCCATGATAACTGAAAGATCATATAAAACCATCCCCCTGTCAAAAAGAGTGGGAAGCGTCTCGCAAGGATTAAGCTCAAGCACTTCTTCTGGCATTTCATCAAATTTTAGTTCTATGACTTGTCTTTCTATCGACTTGTGAGCCATAATAAATCTGACAGCATGAGATTCTAGCTCTTGTGATGCAGAATAAAGGGTTGTTGAGGCCGGATTGGGTTTTGTTAGCATAGTTTTTACCGAATTAAAAAAAAGTCCCTTGCCGTTTTAATGACAAAGGATGATTATGAAAGATTGTATCAGAAATCAGTCGCGAGGTCTCCAAATGCCATATTTGACATCCTTCCAGTATTCTTTTTTGAGAAGATAAACCAGGATAAATAGGATGCTTAAGAATAATAGAACCCATTTACCAAGCTGTAGCCTTATTAATTTCGCTGGCTCGCCAACATAGTCTAAAAAGTTTGTTATGTCACGAACACTATTATCAAACTCTGACTCAGATTGAGACTCTCGAAGCGACCATAGGACATCTGGCATAGAGGCATTTACTAAGACTGTGTTGTTTACCCCAAAAATTCGCTCTTCATCATCATAAAAGCTTCGTAGATAGGTGTAAATCCAGTCAGTTCCTTTTGATCTTGAAGTTAAAGATAGGTCTGGTGGGACGCCTCCAAACCATTTCGCTGCAGCATCTTCTGGCATAGCTGAAGTAATGGATTGCCCTACTTTATTTCCTGCAAACATTAGATTTTTAGCAACATGCTCTTCGGTTAGGTTTAGGTCTTTAGCAATTCGATTGTAACGCATTAAGCTTATCTCATGACAACCTGAGCAATAGTTCATGAATAGTTTGGCCCCATTTTGCAAAGAGGCTTCGTCAAAAATATCAGTATTTGCATGATCTAAATGAACCTTACTTGCAGCAAAAATATTTACAGAAAAAAGAAGAACAGAAAGGCCAACTATTAATTTTAATTTTATTCTCATATATTATTCAGTAACCCTTTCTGGAACCTCTTTGGTTTTTCCAAGGGTGCTAAACCAGGGCATTAAGATAAAAAAAGCAAAATACAAGGTCGTAAAAATACGAGCTAGTAAAGCATATAAAGGGGTAACTGGTTGAACACCAAGCCAACCTAAAATAATAAAGCTTACAACAAAAATCCCAAGAATCCATTTATAAATAGGACTTCTGTAACGTATTGATTTAACTGGGCTCCTGTCTAGCCAAGGAAGAAGGAAAAACACTCCAAGCGCTGCAAACATTGCTAATACTCCAGGGAATTGTGAACCAAACAGGGGAGGGATTGCCCTTAATACAGAGTAATAGGGGGTTAAGTACCATAATGGTGCAATATGTTCTGGCGTTTTAAGTGGGTTAGCCTCAATGAAGTTTGGAGCTTCAAGAAAATACCCATTTAGGGCTGGCGCATAAAAAACAACTGCACAAAATATCCATAAAAACCCAACAACAACAACACTATCTTTAATTGTGAAGTATGGATGAAAGGGGATTCCATCTTTTGGAATTCCATCCGCATCTTTATTTTTCTTTATTTCAATTCCATCTGGATTATTTGATCCAACGTGGTGAAGAGCAACAATATGCAAAAAGACAAGAACAACAAGAATAAGTGGAATAACAACAACATGCAATGAAAAGAAACGATTTAAAGTCGAATCACCAACAGCATAATCACCCAAAATCCAAACTAATAGATCTGGCCCTACAATCGGGACTGAGCCAAAAAGTGAAATAATTACTTGGGCGCCCCAAAACGACATTTGCCCCCAAGGTAAAACATAGCCCATGAAAGCTTCAGCTAATAAAAGAATATATAGCACCATGCCAAGTATCCATATCAATTCCCTTGGCCCCTTATAAGAGCCATATAAAAGGGCACGCATCATATGAAGATAAATTATTACAAAAAAAGCAGACGCTCCTGTCGAATGCATATAGCGTATAAACCAGCCCCATTCAACGTCTCTCATAATATACTCAACTGAGGCAAAAGCATACTCTGCATCAGGCTTATAGTGCATGGTTAAGAATATCCCAGTAACTAACTGCATTATAAGCATCACCACTGCTAAGCCACCAAAGAAATACCAGAAATTAAAGTTTCTAGGCGTATAGTATTCTGCTAAATGCTCATTAATAACCCTAGTTAATGGAAATCTTTGGTCTATCCAGCTTTGCTTATTATTCATGTTTTCTCTTATGTATTTTGTTGGTCAACGCCAACACGAATCAATGAATCAGTGACGTATTGATAGGGAGGTATTACTAGGTTGGTTGGGGCAGGCACACCTGCATAAACTCTTCCAGCAAGGTCAAACTTAGAGCCATGACATGGGCAATAAAAACCGCCTTTCCAGCTGTCTCCACCAAGATCAGCTGCACCAGGCTCTGGTCTATAGGTTGGTGAGCAGCCGAGATGTGTACAAACGCCCACAATAACAGCAACACTTTCTTTGTTTTCAATTGAGCGATAGTTTGCTGTAACGTAGCCAGGCTGTTGGCTTTTAGAGTTGCCAGTTCCATCAGCGTCAGCAAGCTTGCTGATTAGGTCCTCTGAGTCAAGAGACTCTAAAGCTTTTTCATCACGTTTAAATATCCAAACAGGTTTTTTGCGCCATAAGACGCGAACAAGCTGACCAGCCTCTAATTTAGAAATATCAACATCTACAGGCGCCCCAGCTGCTTTAGCTTTAGCCGACGGTTTCCAGGTTGACAAAAAAGGCCATGCTGCAAAGCCAACACCAACTGCGCCAACTACACTGGTAGCCTTGGTTAAAAAACGTCGTTTTTTTAGGTCGATTGTTTGTTCTGACATTAAAATTCCGAATGATATTTGGTGAAAAACCGTATTATTATAAAGTAAAGGGCTGATATTTAAAAGCTAAAAGTATTCAACTAATCTAGTATTTTTTTTCATCAACTCTAACAGCTAAAGATTTTGTATCAGAGAGGCCATCAATTTTTCTTATGATTGAGATAAGCAGCTTTTTTTGTCTTTTGGCGCGAAAGGCAACAGAAGCGTTCTCGGCAATGAGAAAGACCTTTTGATCATCAACAAGAGAAAGAGTGAGGCCATTTAGCTCAGTGGGAACTTGGGATTGAAATTCAGAATTAAAGCGATTGTGTGACTTTGCTTTTTCGAACATTGTTCCTAGTTTGCCTTCAGCTTTAAAATTTGTAGGGTTTTCTTTTGTTTTATCTTGCATATATGAGAAAATACCACAGTTTTGTCTACTAATGTTTCGTTCTTCCATGAGTATTATAAATAATGTTTTATCAAAGGTTTTAGGGTCGCACAATGACCGGCTAATTAAAAAGTACAATAGCCAGGTCAATAAGATCAACTCGCTAGAAGAACAGATGAAGTCTTTGAGTGATAGTGATTTGTCATCAATGACTGAAAAATTCAAAGCAAGGCTTAAGGAAAATGAGTCTGTTGAGAGTGTTTTGCCAGAAGCGTTCGCACTAGTTAGAGAAGCAAGTCAGAGAACATTAGGCCTTAGACACTATGACGTTCAGCTTATTGGCGGCATGGTTCTTAATGAGGGCAGTATTTCAGAGATGGGAACTGGTGAAGGCAAGACGCTTGTTGCAACTCTTCCAGCCTACCTAAACGCAATAACTGGAAAGCGAGTTCACATCGTCACAGTCAATGACTACTTGGCATCCAGAGACGCCGAATGGATGGGAAAAGTCTTTTCTTTTTTGGGGCTTACTGTTGGAACCTCAGTTTCAGGAATGTCTGGAGAGGAAAAACAAAAAGCCTATTCTTGTGATATCACCTATGCAACTAACAATGAGCTTGGTTTCGATTATCTTAGAGATAACATGGCCTTTTCCCAAGAACAAAAAATGCAGAAAGAGCTTTCCTTTGCAATTATTGATGAAGTTGATTCAATTCTAATTGACGAAGCAAGAACTCCGCTAGTAATCTCTGGTCCGACCGGAGATCATGCTCAGGCATACAAAGCCATTAATAAAATGATTCCTAGCTTTACACTTCAAACTGAAAAAGGGGAAGGCAAGGAAGTTGAGATTCTAATACCAGGCGATTACACTATTGACGAAAAACATAAACAGGTTTTTTTGAGTGACGATGGACACACAAAAGCTGAAGATATGCTCATAGAGGCTGGGGCTTTGCAAGAGGGAGCTAGTCTTTATGATGCAAGCAATATTATTTTACTTCAGCATTTGATTTCTGGGCTTAGAGCGCACGTTTTATTCCAAAAAAACGTAGACTACATTGTTCAGAATGATGATGTTGTGATTGTTGATGAGTTTACCGGCAGAACAATGGAAGGAAGAAGGTGGTCTGAGGGGCTTCATCAGGCGATAGAAGCCAAAGAAAATGTAAGTATTAAGAAAGAAAACCAAACCTTAGCATCAATCACTTATCAAAATTATTTTAGGCTTTATGAGAAGCTTTCTGGGATGACGGGTACTGCAGAAACTGAGGCTTCAGAGCTTCAAGATATTTATGGCTTAGAGGTTGTTGTTGTTCCTCCAAATACAAAGTCTTCAAGAGTTGATCATTCAGATCTAGTTTATGGGACTATGCAAGAAAAGCTTGATGCAGTGGTTAAAGACATTCAGGAGTGTCAAGCTAGGAAGCAGCCTGTTTTGGTTGGCACCAACAGCATAGAGAGTTCAGAAAGCGTATCAGCTTTGCTTACAAAGCATAAAATTAAACATGAGGTCCTTAACGCAAAACAGCATGAGAGGGAGGCTGAGATTGTTGCAAATGCAGGAGCCCCGGGCGCCGTTACAATTTCAACTAACATGGCCGGACGAGGAACTGATATCGTTTTAGGCGGCAGGCCAGCTGAAGATGCCGGTGAGCCTGAAAAGAATGCTTGGAGAGACAAGCATAATGCTGTTATTGATTCAGGAGGGCTTCATATTGTTGGTACTGAGCGAAACGAATCACGACGTGTTGATAATCAGCTTAGAGGGCGCGCTGGAAGGCAAGGAGACATTGGTTCAACCAGATTTTACTTGTCTTTAGAAGACAATTTGATGAAGATATTTGCTTCTGAAAAAACTGCAAGTATGATGAAAAAGCTCGGCATGAAAGAAGGAGAGGCTCTTGAGCACAGCTGGCTCAATAAGACAATCGCCAATGCTCAAAAGAAGGTTGAAGGAATGCACTATGACGCTAGAAAGCACCTTCTAGAATATGATGATGTTGCGAATGATCAAAGAAAGGTAGTATATGAACTAAGAGATGAGCTGATGGGCACTGAAGATGTAAAGGTTCGTTATGAAACAATAAGAGATGATGTTATTAGTGATCTTTTTGGCGCTCATATCTCACCCAGGGTTGCAGAAGAAGATTGGGATGTTGAAGGCCTAAAAAGCACTTTGTTAAAATCTTATGGAACTGATATTCCTCTTCAGGGGATGCTTGATGAGGGGATGAATGTCGATGAAATGTTAAAAATGATTCAGCAAGGCTTTCTTAAGTCTCATGAAACCAAGGAAAATAACCTTGGTGTTGAGATGATGAGAACATTTGAAAAAGCGGTTATGCTAAGAGCTCTGGACCATCATTGGAAGGAGCATTTGGCCATTATGGACCAGCTCCGACAAAGTGTTAATTTGCGCGCAATAGGCCAAAAAAACCCAATTCAGGAGTTTAAGCGTGAGTCATTTTCTATGTTTACTGAGCTTCTTGATACCATTAATATTGAAATTGTTCAGGCGCTTTGTAGTGTGAATCTTGAGCAAGTTAGTTCAAAGCAGCAAGAAATCCTTGAAGAGCAAAAGCAAGAGGAAAGCCCAAAACCTCTCCCTAGAAAAGCTGCGCCTCCACGGAGAGTGGTCTCATCAAAACAACCCATTAAAAACTTAAAAGTTGGAAGAAACGATCCTTGCCCATGCGGGTCTGGAAAAAAATATAAGCAGTGCCATGGTTAATGACCCCTTCTATTTTGATGCATAGTGTCAGATAAAGTGCAACAACTAACTATAACTAAGCCTGATGATTGGCACTTGCACTTGAGGGGAGGGCGAGAAATGAGCTCAGTTGTCGGAATGACTGCAAAACAAATGGGTAGAGCTATCATTATGCCAAATCTTTCTCCGCCTATAAGAACATCAGAGCAAGCCTTGGCATATCGTGAAGAGATTATGCAAGCTCTTCCCAAGGATACGAGCTTTAGTCCTCTAATGACGCTGTATTTGACAGATAGTACAACTCAAAAAGATATAATTAACGCTAAAAAAGAAGACCATATATATGCTGTAAAGTATTATCCTTCTGGCGCCACAACAAATTCGGATAGCGGCGTTACAAACATATCAAAAGTCTATCCTGTTCTTGAACAGATGCAAAAAGAAGGTGTTCCACTTCTTGTTCACGGAGAGGTTACTGATAGTGATATAGATATTTTTGATAGAGAGAAAGTTTTTTTAGATTCTATCCTTGGGCATTTGGTTAAAAACTTTCCTGATCTTAAAATTGTTTTGGAGCATATTACAACTAAAGACTCTGTTGATTTTGTGACCCAAGGCAATACAAATATAGCTGCAACAATAACTGCACATCATTTACTTTCGAATAGAAATCACATGCTTGTTGGTGGTATTAAGCCGCACTATTACTGTCTGCCTGTCTTAAAAAGAAGGGTTCCTCATCAAGAGGCATTAATAACAGCCGCCACTTCTGGAGATTCAAAATTTTTCCTAGGAACAGACTCCGCTCCGCATGATAAAAGTCAAAAAGAGTCGGCTTGTGGGTGTGCTGGGGTGTTCAGTGCGCATGCAGCTATTGAGCTTTATGCAGAGGCTTTTGACGGTGTAAATAAAATCAATATGCTAGAGGGCTTTGCCTCATATTTTGGACCTGACTTTTATGGACTGCCCAGGAACTCCGAAAAAGTCACATTGGAAAAAGCTAAATGGCAAATCCCAGAAAGCTATGACTTTTCAAGCTCTAGAGTTATTCCTTTTTATGCTGGAAAAAGCCTTTCTTGGAAGCTAAAGGTTTAAGAAATATTTTGGCGGAAGTAGAGTCTGCTTTTTTCAACATCTTTTTTGATTTGAGTTTTTAATTCGTCAAATGATTCAAATTTTTTCTCTTCACGACACTTCTGTTTGAATATTACAGTTACATACTCACCATAAATCTCTTTGTTAAAATCAAATATAAATACCTCTAAAAGAGTTTTATTGCTCCCAAGTGTTGGTCTTTTCCCTACGTTGCATATCCCATTGTATGTTTTTGATTTAAGTTTGACAAGGACACTATAAACCCCTAGAACAGGACTTAGTTTTCTGTGAATGCTTATGTTTGCAGTAGGAAAGCCAATTGTCCTGCCAAGCTTATCTCCATGCGCAACCTTGCCACTAATTGAAAAAGGCCTGCCAAGAAATTTTTTAGCCTCAGCAAAGTTTCCATCAGTAAGGAAATTTCTTACTGCAGAGCTGCTAACACGTTGATTATCTAGTAGCACACTGTTTAATTTCTCAATCGTATAGTTGTTTTCATGAGAGGCTGCCTTTAGCATAGAAAAGTCACCAAGACGATCCTTTCCAAAACGAAAGTCATCACCAATAAAGCAGTGCTTAACCCCAATTTTCTCCACAAGGACTTGATTAATAAAAGAGGATGCTGAAAGCTCAGAAAAGTCTTTATTAAACCTAATTAAAAGATGCTTGTCTACTCCCAAAGACTCCAGAAACAAATGCTTATCCCTAAAGCTACTAAGCCTTGCTTTTGGTCTTCCAAAAAATGTTTCGGGCGTTACTGAAAAAGAGACAACAAGAGAGGGTAGCCCCATTTTTTTTGACTTAGAAACAAGCTTTTTTAATATCTCTTGGTGTCCAAGATGAACGCCATCAAAATTACCAATGGTGAGGATACACCCAGACTGTTTTTTTAAATTGTGAAGGCCTCTTATCAGTTCCATTCTTGTATTTTACTCACTGACTCTATTGATTATTGGTCAATTAAAGCGCCTGAAGTATCTTTTTAACAGGCGCAGGAGTGCCAAGAGCTAAGCTGCCTGCATCATAATAGTTGGCTAACCCGCCAGGCGAATCAACCAAAATTGGGTTGATCCACAAATTAAAGTGAGTGAAGGTGTGTTTAAATTTTGAAAGCCGTCTTATAATCTTTGCGCTATCGTTATGCTGGCGAATTGCCAAATCAATAGCTTCAGTATTGTCATCACACTCTACAAAGCTCCATAGCCCGCCCCATATTCCCCTGCCAGGTCTTTTTTTGAGAAAAACCTCATGACTTTCATTTTTAAATATCAGAAATGTAATAGTTTTTTCAGGAAGCTTATCTTTTTTTGGTTTTTTGTTTGGATAAATACCTTGCTCTTTGGAGAGACAGGCTCCACAATGACTAGCTATTGGGCAGTTGCCACATAGTGGGTTTTTTGGTTTGCAGATGGTTGCACCAATGTCCATGATTGCCTGAGTGTATTCAGCATTTTTAGTTTGGGGCGTGTGATGTTTTGCTAAACGCCATAATTCCTCCATGACTTTGCTCAAAGAGTAATGGCCTTCAACTTTGTGATAACGTGAAAGAGTTCTTTTCACATTGCCATCAAGAATTGGAGTGGATAAGCCGCTTCCTAATGACAAAATTGCGCCAGCAGTGGAAGGACCAATGCCAGGTAGTGCAACAATCTCATCATATTTTTTTGGAAAGACTCCCTTATGATTAGATGCGATTATCTTCGCAGTTTTGTGAAGGTTCCGGGCGCGACTATAATACCCAAGCCCTGCCCAATTTGACATGACCTCATCTTCTTTTGCATTTGCAAGAGCCGTTAGGTCCGGAAAGCAGATGATGAACTTATTAAAGTAGTCAATGACTGTGATGACTTGTGTTTGCTGGAGCATGATTTCAGAAAGCCAAATATGATAAATATTGGGCGGGGTTGATTGCCACGGAAGGTTTTTTCTCCCATTGAGCTTAAACCAATGCAGTATGTCGCTTGCTAGCTCTGTCACCTTTACAATCCAAGTGGATTTTGTGGGTCTACCGACTCCATAAATGGTAGCTTAATATCTTCATTGGTTACCTGATAAAAGCATCCAATCCAGTTATTGATAATTGCACTTGCACTATCGTGCCATGTATTGTCAAGCGTTTGCATGATGAGCTGCTCAGGAAAATCTTTTATTGAGGCTGACTTGGCTATGAGCCTGGTTTTATATTCCTCTAAAATTGCACAACATTGAGTCGTAAGATAATTCGCAGGAAAAGGCGGATAGTCTGAACGACTGCCTTCAAGGTAAAGGGCAATTTCTCTTTTCAGTTCCTTTAAAAGACTAATGGAGTCATATTCTGGGTGTCCTTGAAAGAAGACAATGCGAAACAAGTCTGGGCTAACAGCCAAATGAACACCAATTTTGCTAGCAGCTAAAACTTTAATATTTGCCATTTCAAACTGAGGCCTAGAAATTTCATTATAGCGAGAGTGCGGAACATCAAATCGTGTGTTAACTCCCTTGACTAACGGATGGGTTCGATCAACAACCTGATGGGGGAAAACTCCCCAGTGTTTTTTTCCAATAGGGCTTCTTTTTTGTTTGTATTTAAACTCTAAAACAGCGTGAGTAGCGAGACATGAGCACAATGTCGAGGTTACATTTTCATAAGACCAGTCAACAACTTCACGAAGCTCATTATAAAAAGGGGCGAGCTGAAGGTCAGGATCAGTAACATTTGCACCAGTAATAATCAGAGCATCAAGGCCTTGAAATTTTATTTCATCAAAGCTTTTATAGTGGCTTTTAATATGTTCTGAGGCTTTTTTGCCTCGTTTGATGCTAGGGAGGGAAAAAGGATGAATGTAGAGTTGAGCCACTTGGTTAGAGCGACCAACCAACCGAAAAAACTGTCTTTCGGTGGCCTCAAGCGCAGAATCAGGCATCATATTCAGCAGGCCAATGTGAAGGGCTCTAATGGCCTGATGAGAGGCCCTTTCTTCAGACAGTATTGTTTCCCCTTGTTTTTCGAGGCGTTCAAAGGAGGGTAGTTTTGAGTGTGCTATAAGAGGCATGACTTCAGAGTGCGCTAGTGATTAAATTAATAACATCATTTGCAGAGCGGCAATTATGAAGATCATCGCTTTGAATTGTACAGCCATATTTATTTGCAATCGCTGTATATTTTTTAAGCCTATATTCTATAAGCTTTGGAAAAACCCAGCTTACAAAATCATCAGGGTTAACTTGAGCTGCATAATCTAAGCTATTTTCAGCAAGATACGTATTGATAGACTTCTCAAAAAAATGCGAATTATAATACATAGGCTTTGGGTTAGTTTTGGCACGCTCAATTAGAATTCGTTCATTCTCTGCGTTGGTCTGTATGTATACGATGAGGCTTTTTTCTGAGAGAAGCTTGAACAGGACTTGGTCTTCGAGCTCACAAAGGCTCCCTCCAGCATCATTTATAAAATGACTAAAGCCTTCCGCTTGGGACTTTTTAATAAAGTTAGGCACTTCATACATTGTCTTTTTTTCTGCCTCAAAAAAAAGACTTTGACGACGAATAAATTCACCTATTGGAAGGCCCCCTTCTTCTGGGTTGCCAACCTTTCCTAAGAATGCTGAGATTGGCTCTAGATTATCAAAGCTTACTTGGCTATTAATGCTGATTGACTGGTTATCTAAAAGTCTCCTTAGCCAATTATCTGTTTTCATCTTATCAGAAATATTTGCAATTATAGCTTCTTTTAGATGGGCTGCACCAATCCTATAGTCTCCAGAAAAATGAAACCAATCTCCTTCTTCTCCAATAAGCTTTGCCAGATGAGTTTTGCCAACACCAGACATACCCAAAAGAGTAATAGACTTATTTTTCAGTTTTTTAAACTCTTCTGCAGATATCATTATAAAAGACCATTAGCTATTAATTATAAGATGATATGAGCTGAATTTTCTAAGGTTTAGCACGCCACCATCTAGTAATAAGTATTGTCCTTTAATTCCTTGCAAAACGCCAGAGATGAGGGGTGTTTTGTCAAAATTTAAAGAGACAATCTTTGTTGGATATTTTAACACAGGGTACCTGATATTGATTATTTCGCCCTTAAGGTCTCTAGCTTGAAGCTCGTTAACTAAGCTAGGTATTTTTGCTAAAAGGCCATTTTTAGCTTCTACTAAGTCAATATCTTTGACCTCGTTTTTAAGCATTGTGCGCCAGTTTGTCTTGTCAGCCACATAGGACTTAAGGGCCATCTCAATTTTCCCAGAATCAAGCCTTGTTTTAACCTCTAAAATTGGTAAAGCGCATACTGCTCCTTGGTCTATCCATCTTCCTGGAGTATTTGTTTTTCGAGTAATCCCAACCTTTATCCCAGAAGAGTTAGCTAGATAAACGATATGTGGAGAAAAACAATTGGTAAGGCCCCACTCGGGCTCTCTACAGGTCCCTAGGTGATGATGGCAGGTTTCTGGCTTCATGATGCACATGTCACATCTTGCAAGTGAGCGAGCACATGGGAAGCAATATCCTTGTGAAAAGCTTTTATTGGTTTTTTTACCACAATTTGAGCATGTAATTTCTTGTTGAAAGCTCAGCTCAATTTGCCTGCCTACTAGCGCATTCATGTCAACAGTTTCGCTACCAATCGGTAGGCTATATTTTGCCTCTCCATCAGCCAGAGAAGTTTTCATCATACTTATAGGTCCAGCTAGTTGCATAATATTGACTGAATATCCATATATTTATTTGCTGCTTGGCGCATGATTTTTTGCGGAATTTTAGGCGCGGGAGGCGCCTTGTTCCAGTCAAGCGTCTCAAGATAGTCTCTGATGATTTGTTTGTCAAAGCTTATTGGACTTATTCCGGGAGTATAGTCAGGCAGCGACCAAAACCTGGAAGAGTCAGGCGTCAAAACTTCATCCATAAGCGTGAGTTGGTCATTTGAGTCAAGTCCAAATTCAAGCTTAGTATCGGCAATAATAATGCCTTTTTCTATCGCAAGTTTTGATGCAAAGCTATATATTTCAAGACTTACCTCTTTCATTTCTTTAGCTAGATCTATGCCAATTAGGCTCTCAACCTCTTCAAAAGAAATATTGGCATCATGTTCTCCAACTGCAGCCTTTGAGGACGGCGTAAAGATTGGTTTTTCAAGTCGGCCTGCAAGCCTTAGGTCTTCAGGTAAAGCAATACCACAAACCGACTGAGACTCTTTATACTCTTTCCAGCCAGAGCCAATTAAGTAGCCTCTAACGACCGCTTCAACAGGAAGAGGCTTGAGCTTTTTGACAACAATCGCCCTTCCTGAAAGTGTCTCCGCCTCTTTGGCTGTTAACACCTCTTCAGGTTTTATTTTGGTTAGATGGTTTTGAACAATATGCTTAGTTTTGTCAAACCAGAAGTTTGCTATTTCTGTAAGGATTTTGCCTTTACTTGCAATTGGCTGGTCAAAGATAACATCAAATGCGGAGAGCCGGTCGGTAGCTACAATGAGCATGTATTGAGAATCAATATCATATATGTCTCTTACTTTTCCCTGATGAAGTAGAGGCAAGGATAGATCTAATCGAATAGGAGAGCTCATTTGATTACTTTAATAGCTTTATGGCTTTATTTTAATCGATTGAGCTAAAGGTTTGTTTAAGTTGCTATGGATAGAGACCTATTTAATTTTTAATTTTGTAAGTATTTGTTTGGCTCTTTTTTGAAAGCTTGCCATCTCAGCATTTGGAACGATTGATTTTTTGCTAAGCTTAACTTTTTCAGCATCTTTGTGAACTCCGTTGATACGAATCTCGTAATGAAGATGCGGCCCCGTTGACATTCCAGTAGTTCCCACGTATCCAATGAGCTCACCTTTTTTTACTCGCTTGCCCGATTTTAGGCCCTTAGCAAATTTTGACAAATGGGCGTATACCGTGACATACTCTGAGCCATGCTTTAGATAAATGACGTTACCATAACCTGATAGTGTGGCAACATATTTAACAAGCCCTTTTGCTGGGGCATATACAGGGGTTCCGCTTGGTGCAGCAAAATCAGTACCTCGATGAGGCCGATAAGTCTTAAGGGTTGGGTGATAGCGGCGCAATGAAAACCCAGAGCTAATCCTGTTGTACTTTACAGGAGCAAATTTAAATGAGTCGTTTAGCGTTTCACCATTGGCGCTATAGTATTTCTTTCTGCCAAGAGAGTCCTTGTGAGAGAAAAGCGCAATAGTTTTTCTTCCGCTAATATAAATCATGGCACTCGGCGTCTTCTCTCCTTCCCATGATAAAAAGAACCTGTCACCTTTTCTGAGATCACGACTGAAGTCAATCTCCCATGAAAAGTTATCCACCATCATTTTTACAACTTCAGCATCAACACCAGCCTTCTTGGCATCGTAATTAAGAGACTTATTGATTGTAATGACAGTAAAGGAGACATCTCCAACAGGTTGTATATTTGATTTTTCAAAGCTAAATCTTTTTCCATCATAGTTTATGAAGAGCGGATTATCATTTGCAGGGTTAAATATAATTTGCTTGAGAGCATGATTATCATTAAGGCTAATCTCGAATTTATCACCGGGATAGATATTGTTGAGCCTTTGAGCTCTCGGATCTGACGTCATTAGTTTTGTCAGCAGCTTGCCTGAAAGCCCTGCGCTATAGAAAAACTTATAAAAAGCATCCCCACGCGAAACCTTAAAGCTAAAGTCATGCTGACCGCCTGCAAAAGAGGGGGCTGAGAAAACCACACATGCTAGAAGCAGTGAAATAAAAAAAGATTTAATCATTAGTGTTGAGTTTAGTCGTTTTTAGAAATTAACGACAAGGCCAGTTGACGTGAAAGCTGGTCATTTTCCACAACACTAGGGAGTGTGTCAAGATTTTGAGTGGGCGTCTCGTTGAGTGTTTTTTCAATTATCTTACTGATGTCTAAAAAGCTTATTTTATTTTTTAAAAAGGCATCAACAGCAACCTCATTCGCTGCGTTTAGAGTGCCAGGGGCGTTTCCTCCTTGTTTTATGGCTTGATATGCAAGCTCTAAACATTTGTACTTTTTCATGTCGGGCGGAAAAAATTCCAGTGGAGGCTGTTTAGTAAGGTCTAGCACCTCGACTCCTGATAGCTGTCTTCCAGGAAAAGACAGGGCATAAGATATTGCACTTCTCATATCGGGAAGGCCCATTTGTGATAGAACGCTGCCATCATCATAATAGACGCACGAGTGAACAATGCTTTGAGGGTGCACAATAACTTCAATGTGAGTTGCAGGAAGATTAAACAAGAAGCTGGCCTCAATCACTTCGAGCCCCTTGTTCATCATTGTTGCAGAGTCAACAGAAATTTTTTGTCCCATTTTCCAGTTCGGATGATTACATGCCTCCTCTGGAGTGACTTTACTAAGAGAGACAAATGGCATATTTAAAAATGGCCCGCCAGAAGCGGTCAATTGAATTTTGTTTAATCCTTCCTTGCCCGCCTGAAGGCATTGAAAAATTGCGCTATGCTCAGAGTCAACTGGAATGATTTCAGCACCTGATTTGTTGGCGGCGTTCATTAGAAGAGCGCCGCCTAAAACCAGAGACTCTTTATTAGCGAGCATTATTCTTTTGCCAGCCATAGCGGCAGAAAAAGTGGACGACATACCAGCTCCACCAACAATTGCAGCCATAACAAAATCAGTTTGAACATGAGAGGCGATATCATCAAGTGCATTCTCACCGCTTAAGACTTCCACCCCCTTTGGTGCGAGCTTTCTTAGGTTGTTAGCCGCTTCTTCATCGACCAAAATTGCGTATTTTGGCATATGTTTTTTGCAGAGCTCATTCAGGCTTTTCCAGTTTGAGTGCGCGCTGACAGCGAACGCACTATATTCGTCTGGATGGCGAGCAATAACATCTAGCGTATTGAGTCCAATTGAGCCTGTCGCCCCAAGAATTGCAATATTTTTCATAGGACAAAGACCAGAAAGAGAAGAAATATTGGTGCAGACGATGTTAGGCTATCAATGCGATCCAAAAGCCCGCCATGCCCTGGAAGAATATCTCCACTATCTTTATAGCCGCTAATGCGTTTTAATAAGCTCTCAAATAAATCACCAAGGACTGAGACTAAAGAGACCACGAGGGCTAAAATACTAAAGACCAAAAAGTCTTTTAAGTTCGGCGCCTGAACAACAATGAAGACATAACAGAGAGCAACAGCCTGGGCAAGAAGAACGCCGCCATATAGGCCTGCCAGTGTTTTGTTTGGGCTCACCTCAGGACAGAGTTTTTTATTGCCAAACTGTCTTCCTGAAAAATAAGCGCCGATGTCTGCTGCCCAGATTAGTGCCAGTAGAAAAAGCACTAATGAACTATTTTGAGACTGAAGAATAATGAGTGAAGCCGCCATCGGCACAAATAGAAAGAGCCCATTTATTACTGATGTGTAAATATTTTTGCTAACACTGGCATGACTATCTGGGTATTTTATGACCCAATATAAAGCGACAAACCACCATGTTAGTGCTAGGAATAGTAAGGGTGCTAGTAGTGCTGTGTTTTTAGAAAAAACAAAAGCCAGCGCTAATATTGCTATAGTGAAAATGGCTTTATTGGTAGGGCTGGTTATTGAAACTAGTCTGCAATACTCCCAAGAGGCAATAATAAGAATCAATCCAAGAGCTGCTGAGAACCAAGTCTCATTTAATAGTAGTATTCCTGTAATAGCTATTGGTGCTAAAACAAGTGCTGTTAGAGCTCTTTTAATGAGCATTACCTCTCCCCATTGCGCTCACCATAGCGCCTATCTCTAGAATGAAAGTCCTTAATTGCATTATCTAGAGCATCTTCATCAAAATCTGGCCACAAGGCTTCACAAAAATAGAATTCACTATAAGCAATATCCCACAGCAAAAAATTGCTTAGCCTGATCTCGCCACTTGTTCGAATAAGAAGGTCAACTTTTGGATAGGCGGCTAGAGAGGTGAATGATTGAAAGGTTGAGGAGTCAATATCTTCTGGATTAATGTTGCCATTAGCGGATTCAAATGCAATTTTCTTTGCCGCTTCTGCAATGTCCCATTGGCCTCCATAATTAGCTGCAATGACGAGATTTAATCCTGAATTATTGGAAAGCTGTTTTTCTGCTTCGCGAGCAAGTGATTGTATTTCAGGGGTGAATACGGAGAGATCTCCAATAATTTTTAGTTTGATGTTGTTGTCTTTAAGTTTTTTTGTCTCAGTTTTCAAAACGGTTAAGAATAGCTTGAAAAGGAGACCCACTTCTTCACTTGAGCGTTTCATATTTTCACTACTAAAAGCAAAAAGAGTAAGTGTATTGACGCCTAACTTTGCACAGTGCTTGACAATTTTTCTAACAGTTCTAACGCCCTTTTGATGGCCACTCGAGCGCGGCAGATGCTTGGCTTTAGCCCACCTTCCGTTGCCGTCCATAATGATAGCTATATGCTTAGGAGGGCTTTGATTGTTGGTTTGCAAACCGGCATTTTCTGAGCTCATAGAGCGCAATTATACCCACTAGTCATTAAATTTCCCATTGCAAAGTATTTCAATTTGAACGATTAATTAAATAGGGCTCTCGTCAGACAGTAAATGAGGATTTATACGGTAAAATCCATACTATGAGTTTAGCAAAGAGAATAATTCCCTGCTTAGATGTCCGTGATGGAAGGGTGGTCAAAGGCGTTAAGTTTGTTGACATCAAGGACGCTGGAGACCCTGTTGAGGTTGCAAAGCGCTATGACAGGGAGGGTGCAGATGAAATTACGTTTCTTGATATAACGGCTTCGCATGAAGGAAGAAATACGACAGTTGCCATGGTCGAAAAAATTGCTGAACAAGTTTTTATTCCGCTGACTGTTGGCGGCGGCATTCGAGAGGCTGACGATGTTAGAGCCATGCTTAAGGCTGGGGCAGACAAGGTTGCAGTTAATTCTGCAGCTATTTTTAACCCGGGCCTAATTAATGAGCTCTGCGCTATTTTTGGGTCACAGTGTATTGTGATTGCAATTGATGCTAAAAGAGTTTCGTCAAAGCCTTCTAAATGGGAAATCTATACTCATGGCGGCAGAAAAACAACAGGCATAGACGCTATAGAGTGGTCTATAAAGATGACCGAGGGAGAGAATGGCGCTGGTGAAATACTGCTTACCTCGATGGATAGAGACGGAACAAAAGACGGGTTTGATCTTGAGTTAACGCGAGCCGTGTCTGATGCTGTCAATGTTCCAGTGATTGCCTCTGGCGGGGTTGGTAATTTATTGCACTTGTCCGAGGGTGTGGTCGATGGCGGGGCCGATGCAGTTCTTGCTGCGAGTATTTTTCATTTTGCCGAGTTTACAGTTGATGAGGCTAAAAAATCGATGCAACAAAAAGGCATCGAAGTAAGGCTATAGCAAGTTGAGTTTTTGACTCCTTCAGCGTATCATTACGCAGTTTTGATTTCAGGAAAAACATGACCTTTAAAAAAGAATTTTGGGCGCTTTTATCAATATTTCTCCTTCCTATAGGTCTGGGAACTTTGTTCTTTTATTTAAACCCAACTTATTTCAGCCAAAATACGGTTAACTATGGCGAATTAATTACCCCAGTAATTGTTACTGAAAAGTCAGACCTTGACATAAAAGGAGATGCCTCCCTGCAAGGAGTTTGGACGCTAGCCTACGTAACAGATAGTTGTGACAGCCTCTGCAATCAAGCTATTGCAGACGTGAAGACTATTCGCACACTGATCAATATGGACATGCGCCGAATCCAAAGAATGCTTATTACTAATGATGGATCAGCGCCTTCTGTTGAGGATGAAAAACTCATCCTAGCGAGCATCACAAGTGACAAGCTATTAGGCCAGCTTTCAAGGTTGCCAGAAAACTCTATTTTTCTGATTGATCCTATTGGAAACTTTATGCTTTATTACGATCCAAAGGATATCAACATAAAATTTGTGCTTAAGGATTTAAAGCGACTTCTTAAATACTCAAGGATAGGCTAATGGGCAACCTACCTTCCTTGAAAGATCTTTTGGGCCTCTGCAAGATTAAAGTTGTGATGCTTATTTTGCTTACAGCGGTCGTTGGAATGCTCCTAGCTGTTCCCTATGTGCCTAGTTTATTGCTCATTATTGCAGCGTCAGCAGGAATTTCATTGGCTGCAATGTCCGCAGCTGTATTTAATCATGTTGTTGATGAGAAAATTGATACGCAGATGTCTAGAACTGATCAGAGGCCTTTGCCTCAGGGCAAAGTTACAAGGGACCAGGCGCTTATCTGGGGTGCATTTTTGGGCGTTGTTGGAATCGCCCTTCTAGTCGTTTTTGTAAACTTATTAACTGCAGTTCTAACTCTTCTTTCTTTAATAGGATACGCCGTCTTTTATACTATGTATTTGAAAAGAGCTACTCCACAAAACATAGTCATTGGCGGCGCAGCAGGGGCTGCGCCACCAGTTCTTGGGTGGACATCTATTGCGGGTTCGAATGGCCTTGAGTATGCATTACTCTTGTTTCTCATTGTTTTTATATGGACCCCTCCGCACTTTTGGGCTTTGGCTATTCACAGGAGCGAAGAATACAAAAAAGCCGAAATTCCAATGCTGCCAGTTACACATGGACTAGAATTTACTAGAGTACAGATCCTTTTGTATACAGTCCTTTTGTTTCTTGTAACTTTGCTACCTTTTCTAACTGGAATGAGTGGCTTGATATATTTGATTTGTGCAGTATCCCTTGGGGCACTTTTTTTAGGATACTCAATTAAGATTTTTCTTGAGCCTGAGAATTCTAAGATTGCGTTTAAGACTTTTAAATATTCAATTAATTATTTGATGGTTTTATTTGTGGGGCTGTTGATAGATCATTACCTTCTGATGAATTTTGGAGTTGTTGCCTAGACATGAAATCTTTGTTTCAGGTTTTTAGAGCAGTAGCCTCTGCAATGATTGGAGTTGGAAAAAAAAAGAATCTTGCCCAAGACTTTGATGCTACAGAAAAAACAGGCCCATGGCCATACATCATTGTAGCTCTTATGATGACCGTGCTTTTTATTGGCTCATTAATTTTTGCTGTAAGGCTAGTCCTGTCCTAAAACCTCTATGATCTTATCAAGAGCCTCAGCCATTGGTGCAGGCTCGTGAGGGTTTGTCAAAAGAGCAACTAGTTCCAGTTCTGGATTAAAGAGCAAATAGCTGCTAGTGTGATCAACATCATAATGTGCATCTTTTGAAGAGCTGGGCTTTTCATTAGCAACCATTTTGTGCGAATCATCAGCGTGATCATCGTGAGAATGATTATGATTGCTATGATCCTCTTGAGCTGTTTTTTGAGACTGAACCACTTCGTGATAAACGCCAAGAGCTTTGCTAATAGAAATTAGCTCATCTTGTTTTGCTGTTAAGCCCTTGAACGATGAATTAAAAGCTTTAGCAAAGTTATCTAGGTTTCCTAGATCTCTATCCGGATCAACAGAGACAAATACAACTTGAAGTTGATCACTATTTTCCATTAACTGTGATGCTTGGTTTATTTTGGAGAGGTCAATTGGACAAACATCTGGACAAGAAGTGTAGCCAAAATACAGAAGCGCCCATTTATCATCTGCCACATCTGATAAAGGAGTGTTTTTTGATGCATCATCGATAAAGTTGAGTTTGTCTGAAACTGATTTTGCTTCAGGATATAAGGACGCAGCAGGAGCAACAGACTTTTTGAGTTCCTCCATATTGGGCTTGCCACCAAAGAAGAAGAAAACTGCAGCACTAATAATGGCCGCAAGAATAAGGAAATAAATTTGAGTACTTTTTGTCATAATAAGACCTACAAATGTGGCAATTAGTTTTGAAGAGCGTTTTCTTTTGTGAACATTTTGTGAGCAAGGCTCACAAGACTCAAGAGCAGCGCAAGACCGATTACATTGTGCATTGTGGCAGCAAACATAGGCAGAGACATTACTACATTAATAATCCCCAGCGCAACTTGAATTGTTAGAAGGGCAAGAACTATAAGTAAACTGTTTCTGAGTGCTTTGTAGTTTCTAAGAGCAAATGAAAAAGTAATTATTGCTGCAGTTACAACAAGGGCGCCAACACGATGAACCATTTGGATTGCTGTTCGTGTTTCATTTTCTAGGACACCAAACTCATAATCAACTCCAAGTGGTCCCCAATAATAGGCATTATTAAAGTCCATGTCATCAGGCCACATCTCTCCTAGACAGCTAGGAAAATAGTCCCCACAGGCAAGTGCAGCATAGTTAGTGCTGGTCCACCCTCCAAGAAAAATTTGAAAAACTAGAAGTACAGTAACAATGGCAAGCATTATCTTATGCTTGTTGAGAATTGGCTGATCAAGAGTAAGAGGCTTACGTTCATTGAGAAGCAGCCAAAAGAGAAGAGTTGTTGTTGAAAAGCCACCCAATAAATGCATCGTAACTATCCCTGGATGTACTAATTCCGTTACTGTCCACATCCCTAGGGCGCCTTGAAAACCAACCAATAGTAGAAGTGCAGTTGGCAACTTTACAGAACGGAGCGTGTCCGGCCTCCTAAAAATTGCCAATAAAAAGATAATAACAATTGATAGGCCAAGTATTGAAGCGGCGTAGCGATGGACCATTTCTTTCCAGGCTTTTGCTATATCAAGGGGCCTGTCATATTCTGCAGAGATGACATCTGGAACCAACAGCTGACCATAGCAGCCTGGCCAGTCGGGACATCCTAGTCCCGCATCAGCAAGGCGAGTATATGCTCCTAAGATGACAACTATGAGAGCTAAAATAAATGAGAGGTTAAGTGCTTTAGAGTACATAAAATCCAGTAAATGAGGCAACCATTTTAGTTAACAAAGTAGTTGCTTGATTAAAAAATTCAAAAAACTTTAAATAAATGTGCATCTTTTATTTAGGGGTTTATTCTTTTTTTTCAACAATAGGAGTGTAATTTTTTAGCATTCAGTTTATTGGTGAAAAAAGTTCAATCAATATTGAGAATAAAGGTGAATTATTACTTGGTAAAAAAGAGATAAACAGGTATCATTTGGTTGCATTTTTTAATTGAAACTTGAAATTGCACATTCAAGTACTATTTATATAGCTATAAAAGGTTTAATTCGGAGAATCTATGAAACTATTTTTGACTATTACTAGCGCTATTGCAGCATTATTAGGCCCTAGATCTGCTTTTGCAGAGTACACACTTAATATGACAAAAGGCATCACTGACCTTAGCCAGGACATTTACTGGCTTCATATGATGGCATTTTGGGTTTGTGTTGGTATCGGCGTTGTAGTATTTGGTGCTATGTTCTATTCAATCATTGCCCACAGAAAGTCAAAGGGAGCTAAGGCTGCACATTTTCATGAGAGTACTACAGTTGAATTTATATGGACAGGAATTCCAATCTTAATCTTAATTGCAATGGCAATTCCGGCCTCCAAAACATTGATTGATATTGAGGTCCTTGAAAAGGCAGACATGACTATCAAGGTTACCGGCATTCAATGGAAGTGGCAGTATGACTATCCTGAAGAAGGAATCAGCTTTGTTTCAAATTTGGCACAATCTTCGAGAGACGTTATTAAGGCATCACCTGAGGAGCGTGAAGCTGTTCACAAGGAAAGTGACTACCTTCGCTCAGTTGACAATCATCTCGTTCTTCCAGTTGATACAACGGTTAGATTTTTAATTACTTCTAATGACGTTATTCATAACTGGTGGGTTCCCGCTTTTGGCGTCAAGCAGGATGCTAATCCTGGATTTATCAATGATGCATGGGCTAAGCCAAATGAAATTGGAACTTATAGAGGACAATGTGCTGAGCTTTGTGGAAAAGATCATGGGTTTATGCCAATTGTGGTAGACGTAGTTTCTAAAGCCGACTATGCGGCTTGGGTTGAGAGCAAACAGGCTGAAAAAGTTGCTGAATTAGCTAGCGCTACACAAGAATGGACAGAGGCTGATTTGGTTGCAAGGGGTGAGGAAGTTTACAACGCAAACTGCTCTGGTTGTCATCAAAAAGACGGCTCAGGTATTCCAGGAGTCTTCCCAGCAATGATAGGGTCAGAAGTAACAAATGGCCCCGCAGATTATCAAATAGGCATGGTTTTAAATGGCTTAAGGGGAATGCCTGCATTTAAGATGCTTAGCGATACAGATATTGCATCGGTAATTACCTACGAAAGAAGATCTTTTGGTAACAATGGATCAGTTGTTCAACCATCAGATGTTACATCTGCACGTTAATTTAAGGAGAAACACATGAGCTCAACTACAGCGGCAGCAGCACACGACGATCACCATCATGGCCCTGAAAAAGGACTCCTAAGATGGGTTAAAACAACTAATCACAAGGATATTGGAACGCTTTATCTGTGGTTTTCTTTTGCAATGCTCTTGGTGGGCGGTGCCTTCGCTATGGGCATTCGTTCAGAATTATTACAGCCCGGACTGCAATTGTTTGAACCACAATTCTATAACCAGCTGACAACAATGCATGGGTTGATCATGGTATTTGGTGCCATTATGCCTGCCTTTGTAGGCCTTGCAAACTGGCTGATTCCTATGATGGTAGGAGCTCCCGATATGGCTCTTCCAAGAATGAATAATTGGAGTTTTTGGATACTGCCTTTTGCTGGCACGATCCTACTGAGCACATTTTTTATGGAAGGTGGTGCACCTGCTTTTGGATGGACTTTTTATGCTCCACTCTCAACAACATTTGCACCAGATTCAACTGACTTCTTTATCTTTGCAATTCACTTGCTTGGTTTCTCATCAATCATGGGCGCCATTAATATTATTGCAACCGTTCTTAATATGAAGGCACCTGAAATGAGATTAATGGATATGCCTCTTTTTGTTTGGACTTGGTTAATCACATCATTCCTGCTAATCGGCGCAATGCCAGTTTTGGCTGGAGCTGTAACTATGATGCTTACAGATCGTAATTTTGGAACCGCTTTCTTTGATGCAACTGGCGGTGGAGACCCGGTCATGTTTCAGCATATTTTCTGGTTCTTTGGGCATCCAGAGGTGTACATTATGATTTTGCCAGCCTTTGGCATTATCTCCCATATTATTCCTACTTTTGCAAGGAAGCCACTCTTTGGTTATTCATCGATGGTTTATGCAACTGCATCAATTGCATTCTTGTCTTATATTGTATGGGCTCATCATATGTTCCTAACGGGAATGCCTGTGGCAGGAGAACTCTACTTTATGTACGCAACGATGTTGATCGCTGTTCCAACTGGTGTTAAAGTTTTTAACTGGGTTGCAACGATGTGGAAGGGTTCAATGTCATTTGAAACGCCAATGTTATGGGCGCTGTCTTTTGTATTTTTATTTACAATTGGCGGCTTCTCAGGCTTAATGCTTGGAATAGCGCCTGCTGATATACAGTATCACGATACATATTTTGTTGTTGCACATTTCCACTACGTTCTTGTAACTGGAGCCTTGTGGGGAATCATTGCAGCTGTTTTCTATTGGCTGCCTAAGTGGACTGGAAAAATGTATAACGAGCGCTTAGCGAAAGTCCACTTTTGGATTGCTATGATTTCAGTTAATGTAACATTTTTCCCACAACACTTTATAGGATTAGCGGGGATGCCTCGTCGTATTCCTGACTATGCGCTTCAGTTTGCTGACTTTAACTTCATTTCATCAATTGGCTCTTTTGCCTTTGGCCTATCATTTCTTTTGTTTACCTATATTCTGGTTGACTGTATTCGAAATGGCAAGCCAGCAGTTGCAAGACCTTGGGAGAGTGCTAAGGGCCTAGAGTGGACATTGGCTGCGCCAGTTGCTTACCATACGTTTGATGAGCCACCAACCAGAGCTGAAATTTTAGCTGAGTCTCAGCACAGTTAATGGCAGAGAAGAACAGCAAAGGCCAAGGCCGAACTGCACTCATAGTGGCCATTGTAGCAATAGGATTGTATTTAGCAACCATAATGCTTAACGGCTGATATGGAGAGAAAAAAAATAACAAAAGGGTTTTGGATAAAGCTTGTATCCGTCCCTGTTTTGATGTTCTTTTTTGCTTATGCCATGGTGCCAATATATGATGTATTGTGTGACTTAACTGGGTTTAATGGTAAGACGGGCACTGTAGAAACTGAAAAGCAGTATCAGATTAATGAAGAGCGTGAAGTAACGGTTAGTTTTTTTGCGTCAACTAGTTCTGGTTTTCCAGTTCAATTTGCGCCAAAAGTGACTTCAATGGAGGTTATTCCAGGGAAGTTTTATAACATGAGCTACATTGCTAAAAATACGACCGATGAGGTAATTTTTGGTCAAGCAATACCCAGTGTGGCGCCAACAGATGCGGCGTTACATTTTAAAAAATTAGAGTGTTTTTGTTTTGTTAAGCAAGAGTTTCAGCCTGGAGAGGAAGTAGAAATGGCACTTCGGTTTGTGGTTGAGCCTGAAATGGCAGAATGGATTAAAGATGTGAGCTTGTCATATAATTTTTATAAGTTAGATAGTTAATTAAAGGGAGAGAAAATGAGCAACGAAAAATATTATGTTCCTCATGGTACATATTGGCCAATTATAGGATCAATAGGCATTTCAACACTATTTGTTGGCTTTGCAAATCAAATGCATGATGTCAGCTGGGGCTGGCCTGTGATGGTTCTGGGTTTTGCCATCATAGCATTTATGATGTTTGGTTGGCTTGGTACGGTAGTTGCTGAGAGCGTGGGTGGGATGTATAACTCCCAGGTCGATAGATCTTTTAGGTGGGGCATGAGCTGGTTTATTTTCTCTGAGGTTATGTTTTTTGCGGCATTCTTTGGGGCTCTTCTTTATGCAAGGGTCTTGAGTGTTCCATGGCTTGGAGGAGAGTATAACAACATTTATACACCACAGCTTTGGGAGGGATTTAAGGCGGCTTGGCCACTAATTTCTACTCCAGGTGATGTGGGCCAGAATGGGGTGGCTTTTTCAACAAACTTTAAACTAGTAGACACTTGGGGGCTGCCAGCTCTAAATACGGGGCTTCTTTTAACTTCAGGTGTAACTCTTACATATGCACATCATGCCTTAAGAGCTGGACACAGAGATGCTTTGATGGCATGGATGCTAGCAACGATTGCGCTGGGCGTTATTTTTCTGGGCTTTCAAATTACTGAGTATGGCCATGCGTACCATGACGGCCTTAAATTAACCTCAGGGATTTACGGCTCTACATTCTATTTGTTAACTGGGTTCCACGGGTTCCACGTAACAATTGGCGTTATTATGCTAACAGTTATTCTTTACCGTATTCAAAAAGGACACTTTAATCTCGAAAATCATTTTGCATTTGAAGGAGTTGCCTGGTATTGGCACTTTGTTGATGTGGTATGGCTAGGACTGTTTATTTTTGTATACTGGATATAATATCGAAATAGAGGTTTAGTTAAAGGCCCCTATCAAGGGGTCTTTTTTTTCAAGCAATCAAGGAAAGGTATGAATTTATTTGTAATTGCAGTACTCGTTTTAATATTTTTATTTTTAGGCTCAGCAGTTATCGGCCTCCTTAGAGGCGGTAAAGCGGGCTCAGATAGAATGTTTAAAGCGCTAAGAATGAGAATTATTCTATCAGTTCTCCTTTTTGCATTCTTGTTGCTTGCAGGTGCATTAGGCTGGATTGAACCAAATGGCTTTAATCTTTTGCCTACTCAGTAATGAGCTTTAGGTTCTTAATTCCATCGGTACTTATAGTTGCAACTATTGCCTTTCTGACGTCATTGGGATTTTGGCAGCTTGACCGCGCTAACGAAAAGCGTGCAATAGAGGCTTCAATTCAAAAAGCAAATACAGGCATTGTAGAATTAATCGCTGATGAAAATAGGCTGCTTGAAAAAGAGTATTACCAGGTCAGACTTAAGGGGCAATACCAGAGTAATAAGCAGTTCATCTATGATAACCAGATTGTTGACCAAGTTTCTGGCTACTATGTTTTAACGCCATTTAAATTAGAGAACCAACCCAGCGCTATTATTATCAATCGAGGCTTTATTCCTTGGAATGGCGATAGGGAAAAACTAGCCGACGTCTCAATAAAAAAAACCAAGTCAGAGATTAAGGTTCAAATTTCAAAGCCAATCAAAAGAATTGAATTGAAATCAAGCGAGATAGGCAATAACTTCCCAGTTCTAATTCAGGCAGTCGATTTAGTCAAAATGAGCGAGTTAGCAGGCATTGATTTTTCTAGCATGGTTGGACTATTAGACGCATCAATGGATGATGGATTTGTTAGAAAATGGGTGCCTTATACGGGAAGTATTGAGAAGCATATTGGGTATGCCGTGCAGTGGTTTTTGATGGCAATCGTTCTTGGAATTATAGGTATCCGTATTGCTATAAAACAGAGAAAAAAGTAACTCTATTTTGAGGCTATAAAATAGTACTGAAAAAAAATTCTTTACTGTATAATTTCGCTCTAAGCCGACATAGCACAGTTGGTAGTGCAACTGATTTGTAATCAGTAGGTCCGCGGTTCGAGTCCGTGTGTCGGCACCAACAAATCTTGATTAAGCGGCCCGGCGGGCCGCTTTTTTATTTCAAACTTCTCTTATAAGTTTTTTACCTGCTCACGCAAAATAAACTTTTGTACTTTTCCTGTAGAGGTTTTTGGGATGTCCTCAAAATAGAATTGACGAGGAAGCTTAAAAGAGGCCATATGATCTCTACACCATTGGCTGAGCTCTTCTTCAGAGGCGTGGCTTTCTTTTTTAAGCTGAACAAATGCGCACGGAGTCTCGCCCCACTTTTCATCTGGCATCGCTACAACAGCAGCCGCCTCAACAGAGGGGTGTTTATATAGCACCTCTTCAATTTCGATTGATGATATATTTTCACCACCAGAGATAATAATATCTTTGGAGCGATCTTTCAGCTGGATATACCCATCTTCATGGATAACTCCTAGGTCTCCTGAATGAAACCAGCCGTCCTTAAAAGATTCATCAGTAGCAGCTTTATTTTTTAGATAGCCTTTCATGACTACGTTGCCTCTAAACATGACTTCGCCTATTGTCTTGCCATCACGAGGCACGGGCCGCATTGTTTTTGGATCCATAACAGCTAAAGATTCAAGTGGCAGGTAGCGAACCCCTTGTCTTGCTTTTAAAGACGCTTGTTCACCGTCATCTAGGACGTCCCATTCTTGGTGCCACTCATTTACCACTGCAGGGCCATAGGTTTCAGAGAGTCCATATAGATGTGTAATATTAAACCCGACATCTTTCATATTGGTTAAGACTGACTCTGGAGGTGGGGCCGCTGCTGTAAAAAAATCGATTTGTTTTTCTAATAATTTTTTTTCATTATCTGATGCCGCCAGTATTGTTGACATAACAATTGGAGCTCCGCATAAATGGGTTACCTTGTGCTCAGCAAGGGACTCCCAAATTGGCTCTGCCATAACACGTCTCAAGCAGACATGTGTCCCAATAATAGCTGACATTGTCCAAGGGAAGCACCAGCCATTGCAATGAAACATGGGCAGTGTCCAAAGGTAGACCGAATGCTTTTTTATTGAGGCAATCATCGCATTTCCTTGTGCCAAAAGATAGGCTCCTCGATGATGAGAGACAACGCCTTTGGGGTTTCCAGTTGTGCCAGAAGTGTAGTTTAAGGAGATTGCATCCCATTCATCCTCAGGCATGAGCCAATTGTAATTTTTATCGCCCTTTAATAAAAATTCCCCATACTCTATTGCCCCAGGCAATGATTCTTTGATGGGGTATTCGCTATCATTAAACTCAATCAAAATCGGCGATACTCCAGCAAGTTCCAGTGACGTTTTAGCGGTTTTTAGAAATTCACGATCAACTATTAAAGCCTTGGAGTTTGCGTGGTCTAGCTGATACGCAATAGTATCTGGATCAAGGCGCGTGTTAATGCTGTGTAAAACTGCGCCACACATTGGAACGCCATAATGGGCCTCCAGCATCGCGGGTGTGTTTGATAATATTACCGAGACAGTATCGCCTCGAGCAATGCCCTGTTCAGAGAGTGCAGAGGCAAGTTGTCGAGAGCGACTATAAAAGTCGCTGTAGTTGCGTCTTAATTTACCATGAACGATAGCAGTATGATTTGGGTATACCGATGCCGCACGTTCTAAAAATGTTAGCGGCGTAAGTGGCTGAAAGTTGGCAGGATTTCGATCAAGATTAGTATTATAAGGATTATTCATTGCCACTAATTTTGCCATTTAGGTTTGCGCTTTTCTAGGAACGAGCCAATGCCCTCCTTAGCATCATGTTCTAACATGTTTTCTACCATGACCTTTGACGCGAAGTCATAAGCCTCTGAAAGAGGCATATCTTTTTGTTTATAAAAGGCTTCCTTTCCAATCTTTAATGTCAGACTAGATTTTGAGGCAATAAGTTCTGCCAGAGCTGTTGTCTCTTGTTTCAAATCAGCATCATCTGTAACTCGGTTTATAAGTCCAATGTGTTCCGCTTTATCTGCACTTACCATTTCACCGGTCAGGAGCATCTCCATCGCTGCTTTGTTGGATACATTTCTGGACAGTGCAACCATTGGGGTGGAGCAGAATAGCCCTATGTTTACGCCCGGAGTAATAAATCGAGCAGACTTTCCAGCTACAGCAAGATCACAACAGGCAACAAGCTGGCATCCTGCTGCTGCTGCGACGCCTGAAACTTCAGCAATGATTGGTTTGGGGTGCTCAACAATCATTTGCATTAGCTCTGAGCAAGATGCAAATACTTTTTTAAAGTAGGTAAGACCTTGGTCATCGTTGTCTCTTCCGGCAGTCATTTGTTTTAAGTCATGTCCTGAGCAAAACGCTGGTCCGTTGCCCGCAATTATTATTACTCTTATGGATTTATTGTCCGTAGAATCTGTGAGCAAGGATTTGAGTTTGGCCATCATCTCTTCTGAAAGAGCGTTTCTCTTTTTGGTGTCGTTAAGTGTTAAGCGGTATAGGCCATTATCTATAAATTCTTCAAGCAAAATTGAATCATCGGTATTAGCTTCGTTGTTATTATTGCTGCTCATAATTTAGGCTCCATATTAGCAGAAACGCATTGCCAACTTTTTAAATGTTGATATTGACCTCGACTTCAGAGTCTAATGTATTAGCTATAAAGCAATATCTGTGGGCCCTATCATGCATTTTTGCTAATTCTTCATCACTGACTTCAAAGCCGCTATCGAACGAGACTACTGGATTTAAATCAATTCGGTTAACAACCATCTGTTTCTTGCTATTTTTACCCAGATGAGCAACAGCATGGTCAATGTAAGAATTGACGGGCCACTTAGTTTTTGCAGCAAGAGCTAAAAAAGTCATCATGTGACAGCTGCTTAATGAGGCAGCGAGCGCCTGCTCTGGATTGGTGTTATTGGCAGACCCTCCCCAGTCAGGAGCAGTATCCGCTATTACTTTATATTGTTCGTTATAAGTAACCTGATGTTCGCTGGAAAACTTTCCAGGAGAGAGCTCTTCTTCTTTTCTGTTCCAGCTGAGGTCGATAGATAGTTCAGACACAAATTTCTCCTAATCCTATTTACTCGGGCTAAGATCCCGAGGTAATTTTCTTCTTGGGGTCATAGAATGGCTTCTGGACAACCTTGATAGGAAAATTACCTTCTGGGGTTGTCGTCTCTGCAGCAGTATCTATGGCCGAGTGGTTAACATCCATCATAGCAAGTGCAATATTTTTGTCAAGTCGCGGCGAATAAACCGCTGAAGTTATATACCCGACTTCTTCTGATTCAACCAAAATTGGCCAATAGCTTGTGTTTGGGTGCTTAAGCGGTGTGCATGAGATTTCTATTCCAACTTGGTGTCGCTTAACTCCTTCAGATTTAATTTTTTTAAGCGCCTCTTTGCCAATAAAGTTGGCATCCATCTCAAGATCAACAAGACGCCCCAATCCAAGCTCGAACGGATTTACTGTGTAGTCCATATCAGCCTGATATGAGAGCATGCCGCCCTCTATTCTTCTTATCGTAGAGGTATGGCCTGGAACTAATCCCATAGGCTCTCCGATCTCCATAATATGATCCCAAAGCTCGTTTCCACGAGATCCATCGCGAAGATAGATTTCATAACCAAGCTCACTTGACCAGCCTGTTCTAGATATGATTAATGGAATACCATTGAGTTCAAATTCCTTAAGCCAGTAATATTTAAGGCTATCTATTCGCTCACCAAATATTGCTTTAGCAATTTCACCAGACCTTGGGCCCTGGAGTTGCAGTGGTGAAACATCAGGCTCACCTAAATTAACATCTAACCCAGAGTTAACCGCTACTCCTTTGGCCCACATCAAGATGTCGCTGTCAGCCAAAGAAAGCCAGAAATGATTTTCAGCAAGTCTTAATAGAACTGGATCATTCAACACGCCACCATTTTCATCAGTAATTAGTACATATTTACATTGTCCTACCGCACATTCTGAAAGATTTCTTGGCGTTAGTAGTTGGACAAATTGAGCCGCATCAGGGCCAGTTATTTCAACTTGGCGCTCAACTGCAACATCACAAAGTATTGCATCATTAACAAGATTCCAAAAGTTTTGAACAGGGTCACCAAAGTCTCTAGGAATATACATATGGTTATAGACCGAAAATCCCTTTGCTCCCCAACGCACAGTCGCATCAAAATATGGAGATTTTCTAACCTGTGTTCCAAAACTAAATTCTTTTTTCATAGCTACTAATAACCATTAAACAGAATGCAAAATAATACACATTTTTCAATATGTTGCAGATGTTTTTTTGGCGCTTTTTGACTACGTTATAAAGTTCGTTTTTCGAGTGAGTTCCGAAAGAATTTCGGGCCCATCAGCCCTTAAAATAACAATCTCTTCTAGGCGAACACCAAACCTACCCTGAAGATAAATTCCTGGTTCGATTGAGAACACCATTCCCTCATCTAGGACAACTTCAGAAGTTGCAGTGATATAGGGTGGCTCGTGAATATCAATGCCAAGACCGTGTCCCGTCCTATGAACAAAAAATTCTCCATACCCGGCCTCAGTAATAACATCCCTTGCTGCAGCATCTACATCTTTGGCCATAACTCCTGGTTTTGCTGCCGCCATTGCTGCTTGCACTGCACGTTCTACAATCGCATGAACCTCAAGATAATCTTTTGGCGGCTCACCCAGAACAGACATGCGAGTCATGTCACTTGGAAAAGTGCCTTTTCTACCCCCAATATCAATCAGTACTACGTCACCATTTTCTACTTTTCTATTTCCAGTATGATGATGTGGAAAAGCGCCATTTGGGCCAGACCCTACAATACAAAACTGAGGTTTTGCGCCTTCAGAAATAAAGTGTGTGTTAATTGCCTCACCTATTTCGAGTTCAGTTACACCTTTTTTAATTGCTGCAAAGCCAGCTTGCATTGCGCGATCATCAATCAATGCATTCTCTTTAAGGTTAACAAATTCATCAGCATCTTTGCGCATCCTGAGTGCGCCAATCGTAGAGTTAGTAAACTCATAGGTTGGTTTTGGTAATGCGTCAATAAGTATTAAAGCGAAGTGAGAGCGCATTGCCTCATCTATTGCAATATGTTTTGCATTTGATGAACCGGTAAAAATAAGAGCTTCAACCAGCGCTTTACTAGGACCGCTTTCATCATTCCAGCTAAACATTTTAATATCTGAACGCTTCATAGCATCTTCTGCATTAACCGATGGCATTAGAAACGCATCCTTTTCTAATCCCAACAAAAGCATGCAAGGCCTTTCATCAGGATAAGGGTTAAATCCTAAAAGCCATCTCATATGAGTTCCAGGACCCAGGGCTAATAGATCAACCTCGTTTTCCTTCATTAATTTTTTAAGTTTTAATAATTTATTTGACATAAGGTTTTTCCTATTATCGCTTATTATTATATTCGACCCTCGTCAAGCGCAAGACAGGCGGCTTGTGATTTGCCATAAGTTTCCATAACCGGCTCAGATGTTTTGCAGCTCTTTTGAGCATGTTGACATCGCGGGTTAAAAGTGCATCCACTTGGAGGCTCTATTGGCGAAGGCAACTCACCAGTAAGCTTTATGCGTTTTTTGTTTTTGTCTACATTGGTGCTAGGTGTTGCCGATAAAAGAGCCTGAGTGTAGGGATGCTTAGGAGTTTTAAAGATGACCTTACTAGGCCCTTGTTCAACAGGCTTGCCTAAGTACATGACTAAGATATCATCAGCAATATGACGCACAACGCTTAGATCATGAGAGATAAAAACATAAGCAAGTCCAAGTTCCTTTTGAAGCTCTATTAGAAGATTGATGACCTGTGCTTGAATAGATACATCGAGCGCTGATACAGGTTCATCAAGAACAACAACCTTTGGTTTTAATATGAGGGCTCTTGCTATTGCGATTCTTTGCCTTTGTCCACCTGAGAACATATGAGGGTAACGATGAAAATGCTCTTCCTTGAGGCCCACCAGTCTCATAATATCTAATGCCTTCTCTCTCCTTTCAGTAGCACTTAACTCAGTATTTATTAGGAGCGGCTCCTGAATAATATCACCCACTTTTTGCCTAGGATTTAGTGATCCAAATGGATCTTGGAAGACCATTTGAACTGTTTGTCTAAGCTTTTTAGACATTAGTTTGTCTTGTGAGTCTGCCATATCTATTCCGTCAACACTTAAATATCCAGAGGTTGGACTCTCAATCGATGTAAGAAGGCGAGCCAATGTAGATTTACCACAGCCAGACTCACCAACCACAGCTAGGGTTTGACCCTCAAATAAATCAAAGCTAACACCAGAGAGTGCCTTTAAATCTTGAGGTGCGTGAAGTAATCCATCTTTTATTTCATAGTACTTATGAAGATTGCGAGCTTTAATTATAGGTTCAGACATTATTGAGACTCCACTTTAAGAGACTCCTCTCCAAGAGGAAAGTGACACAATATTCCGTCATTTAGGTTTGGACTTTTTTCTTTACAAATGCTTGTCGCATACTCACATCTTGGACTAAATAGGCAGCCCTGGGGTCTATCCATCTGGCCTGGAACGACGCCTGGTATTGCATTTAAAAGTTTATCATTTGCCCTTTCAGGAAGAGCGTTTAGAAGTGCCTCAGAGTATGGATGTTTTGGTTCTTTAAATAACTGTTTTACTGTTCGCTGTTCAACCTGCTGACCCGCGTAAAGCACCACAACACGCTCCGCTGTTTCGGCTACAACGGCCATATCATGTGTGATTAACACTAACGCCATTCCTTGGCTCTTCTGAAGCTCTATTAATAACTCAAGTATTTGAGCTTGGATAGTTACATCTAAAGCTGTTGTAGGTTCGTCAGCAATAAGGAGTTTTGGCTGGCAGGCAATCATCATGGCAATCATGACTCTCTGACACATTCCACCAGAAAGTTGATGAGGGTATGAATTCAGTCGGCTCTGAGCAGCTGGAATACCTACCTGATTTAGCAGTTCTATTGCTTTGTTGTTATAACTTCTTCTTTTTCCGCCAAAATGCTGAGCTAGAACCTCAGTGATTTGATAGCCAACAGTGAAGCAGGGGTTAAGGCTTGTCATGGGCTCTTGAAAAATCATACTTATATCTTTGCCAATAATTTTCCTGCGTTCTTTATCCGACATGTTAAGCAAATCCTGCCCATCAAAAATCATATGGTCAGCGGTTACAGTAGACGTCCATGGAAGAAGTCCCATCATTGCAAGCATTCCAACGGATTTTCCAGATCCAGACTCTCCAACAACTGCTACAATTTCACCTTCGTCTATTGTTAGATTGATTCCATCAACTGCCCTCAGCGAGCCAGTTGCAGTGGCAAAATCAACAGTTAAATTTTTAATTTCTAATAGAGCCATTATTAAGACCTTTTAAGTTTTGGATCAAGGGCATCTCGCAAGCCATCGCCCACTAGGTTTATTGCAAGAACTGCCAACAAAATAGCAACCCCAGGAAAGGTGACGGTCCATGGTGCGTTCAAAATTAGATCTCTATTCTCAGCAATTAAAGTCCCCCACTCAGGGATTGGCGCTTGAGCACCCATGCCTAAAAAACCTAGCGCAGCAGTATCAAGAATGGCTGTAGAAAAGCTGAGTGTCCCCTGAACAATGATTGGCGCCATGCAATTTGGAAGAATGCTTACAAACATTAGTCGTGTTGGGCTCGCTCCTGCTACTCTACTTGCTGTGACATAATCACGATTTAATTCGGTTAACGTTGATGCTCTTGTTAGCCTCACAAAAGAGGGCGTATATGTAATTGCAATAGCAATCATTGCATTTAACAGTCCTGGCCCTAATACGGCTACGAGTACTAACGCTAATAGGAGCCCTGGCACAGCCATAATTGTATCCATCACCCGCATTATAAAAGTCTCAATCCAGCCTCCACGATAGCCTGCTATAAGGCCTAATAGGACCCCAATTGATAGAGACAAAACGACTACTACACAGCCAGCAAGCAAGGACATTCGCGACCCATGGATAATTCTTGACCACATGTCCCGACCCGCATAATCAGTTCCAAGGAAGAACTGCGCTTGCCCTCCTTCCATCCATGAGGGTGGAAGTTTTGCATACTCTCTGAATTGTTCAGCAGGGCCATGAGGGCTAATGACATCTGCAAATATGGCCATTAATATTACTAAAATTAAAAATATCAATCCTGCCACAGCAGTTTTGCTTACGCTGAAATAGAACCAAAACTCTTTCCATTGTTGGCTTCTTATTGAGGTCGCTGGCGTAGTCTCAGTATTCATGATTTAGACTTCTGATGAAGGATTCTAGGGTTTATTAGGCCATATAAAAGATCGACAATTAAATTAACAATCATAATGCTTGTCGCAATTAACAAGAGCCCACCTTGGACTGCAAAGTAGTCTCTACTAAAGACTGAAAATATAATCCACTTCCCGATCCCTGGCCATCCAAAAATAGTCTCTGTAAGAATTGCTCCAGCAAGCAACACAGCTACCTGAAGCCCTATAACTGTGACTACAGTAATCATTGCGTTTCTGAGCGCATGAACTCCAATTATTCTAAAGGTTGATAAGCCTTTTGCTCGAGCAGTGCGAACATAATCCTCGCTTAATACTTCGAGCATGGCTGAACGTGTTTGGCGAGCAATAACAGCGAGGGGTATTGTTCCCAAGACAATAGATGGTAAGACTAGATGATGAAGAGCATTTAAAAAAGAGCCTTCTTCGTCACTGAGAAGAGTGTCAATAAGCATAAACCCTGTCACTGGAGGCACATCAAATAAAAAAGAGAGTCTGCCAGACACAGGCGTAAGATGCAATGTATTTGAAAAAAGGATTATAAGGAGCAGGCCCCACCAAAATATTGGCATAGAGTAACCCGTCAAGGAGATGCTCATTATTCCTTGGTCTACCCAAGAGCCTCTTTTTATGGCTGCAATTATCCCCGCAGGAACACCAATAATGAGGGCAAATAAGATTGCACAGACTCCAAGCTCAGCAGTAGCAGGAAATAGTTCAAAAAACTCCTCAACGACAGGCCTATTCGTGATTAAAGAGGTGCCCAAATCTCCATGAAGTATGTCAGTCAAATAGTTTAGATACTGTTGCCATATCGGCTTATCAAAGCCAAGTTGTGCGAGAAGTTCAGCGTGTCTTTCTGTACTCAGTCCTCTTTCACCAGCAAGAACCTCAACTGGGTCTCCAGGAAGAACCCTGATAAAGCCAAAGGCAACCAGCGTGACGCCAAAGAATACTGGCACCAGCAACATTAGACGGTTAATTAAAAAGCGAAGCATAGTTACTTTGTGTGTGGCTTAAATTGGTAGGCTAAATAGCTACTAAAAAAACACGTAGCTATTAGGTCTAACAACTTAAATATAAATTGACGCGGATATTAGATATCCGCGTCAAAATGTTATTTATTTTAGGTCGACACCATCATAAAAGATGTGGCTTCCAAGTGGGTGAACTTTAAATCCTGTCACTTCAGCGCGAACAGGTTTAAATGCAACTGAGTGCGCAATAGTTACCCATGGTGCTTCCTCTTTGAAGATCTCCTGTGCTGCTTCATATAAAACAGTTCTTTCAGCTTGATCAGTTAACTGTCTTGCTTCATTTAGGAGAGAATCAAATTCCTCATGGCACCAGCGTGCACGGTTACCACCAGATTTGGCAGCGGCACAACCTAATAAAACACCCATGAAGTTGTCTGGATCACCATTGTCTCCAGTCCAACCCAATAACACTGTGTCGTGTTCGCCAGCATTTGAGCGCTTGAGGTACTCACCCCACTCAAATGTAACAATTTCAGCGTCAACACCTACAGCAGCCCAGTCAGCCTGAATTAGTTCAGCCATACGACGGGCGTTAGGGTTATAAGGACGCTGAACTGGCATCGCCCAGATATTTGTCTTGAGTCCACTTACACCAGCGGCGTCTAGCATTGATTTTGCACCAGCTGGATCATAAGCGTAATCTCTAACCGCATGGTTATAAGACCACATGGTTGGTGGAATTGGGTTTTTTGCAACAGAGCCCGCACCCTCAAAAACGATATCCAAGATTGCTTGCTTGTTGATAGCCATGCTTAGAGCTTGACGAACCATCTTTTGGTCAAATGGCGCCTTCTCAGTGTTAAATGCTAAGTAACCAACATTTAAGCCTTCTTGTTCTAGGACATTGATTTCTGGATCTGCCTGCATCTCTGCAACATCAGCAGGGTTAGGATAAGGCATCACGTGACATTCTCCTGCCTTAAGTTTTTGATAACGAACACTAGAGTCAGTAGTGATAGCAAAAACTAGCTTATCAATGTTAGATCTACCGTCCCAATAGTCATCAAAGGCTTCATAACGAATCATTGAATCCTTCTTGTAAGACTTAAAGACAAATGGGCCCGTACCAACTGGTTTGAAGTCAATATCAGCTTGATTCCCAGAGGCAGTCAAATTGTCTGCATACTCAGCTGATAATATTGAAGCAAAGTCCATAGCTAAATTTGAAACAAAAGGTGATTCAGGCTTAGTCAAAGTGAACTTAACTGTATGGTCATCAATTTTATCAATGGACCCAATTAATCCATCCATACCCATCCATCCAAAATACAAGTGCTCTCCACCTACAGCATAATAAGGATGATCTTTATCCCACTGTCTGTTGAAGCTAAACATGATGTCATCTGCGTTAAAGTCACGAGTTGGAGTAAAGTAAGGTGTTGAATGGAACTTGACACCTTTACGTAAGTTAAACGTGTACTCTAGTCCATCATCAGATGCAGACCAAGATTCAGCTAAACCAGGGATTACTTTTGTTGTGCCTGTCTCAAACTGGACAAGGCGATTGAAAATAGTTTGTGAAGAAGCGTCAAATGTCGTCCCGGCTGAGTAAAGCGAAGGTGTAAAGCCTTCAGGACTTCCTTCAGAACAAAAAACCATTGTTTTGGCTTGTGCTACTCCACTTAATGCCATACTGAGACCAAGCCCAGCGGCAAGTAGTGATTTTTTCATATATTTCTCCTTAATTTAATACCTAGTCTGGCTAGGTTATAGAATTGCTAAACAAAAAAACCAACTAACAAAAATGTTTGTTGGTTTTACTACAACTATATAGTATCAAAAAACTTTGGTCAAGGTATTTCTCTTGTTCTAAGATAGATATACAGAATACATATGAGGTAATTAAACCTCCAAATAGAAGTAACTTTAAATTAATTAGCACGTCAAGTCTTAAGACTATCTGCCTGAAATTTTAGATCGAACGATCTGATAAGGGCGTTTTAAATATGTCACAGGAACACTCCAAACATGTACAAGCCTTGTAAATGGAAATATTAAGAAAATAGTCATACCTACCAGCATGTGGACTTTGTAAGCTATCCCAACATTTTCAATCAGAGAAGCGTTAGCCCTCAAGGTCGCAACACTCTTTAAGTATTCTGATAGAAGTAACATCTCAGACACATCTTTTTGGGATGCATGATGGTAAGAGTCAAAAATAGTATTTAAACCAAGGCCAGCTGTAACGACTATCAATAAAATGATAGAGGTGTCTCTTAAGCGGCTGATCGCCTTCACACGTTCATTTGACATACCATTCAAAGCGTTTTGGCGTCTTGAACTTGGAAATAGAGTAATTACTGCAGACAAACTCCTTTTTTCTCTACTTTCAGGTTTTAGGCGTCATAACACTTTTTAACTTTCGAATTATTTTTTGAGGAGATTATGGATATACTATTTAGCCCATTATTTATGGGCGCATTTTGTATAAGCATTTTTATTGCAGGCTTGGTCTTTGTTGGCCTTCTATTTAAAGAGCTTACTTAATATGAGTAATCAAGAGATTAGGGATATTCCAAAGTTAGTTGCTGTATGTTTGGGAGTAATGGCAGCGATGTTTATAGTTGTATATCTCGGAATATTAACATTGCTTCAGTATCTTCCTGCAGCAGAGTCTTTTGTCGGCTAGCCATAAAGTAAATCATTAACTGAAATAAAGATGAATTCGTACTAAATTCAAAAGATTCTTTTAGGTCGAAAGGTTTCTTAATTAGTTTCCATCTGGTTCAATTGGTTCAGGAGCTATAACATCTCGATTTCCAGCACTATTCATGGCGCTAACAATTCCACTTGACTCCATATCTTCAATAATTCTGGCCGCACGGTTGTAGCCAATTCGCATTCTTCTTTGAAGGCTTGATATGGATGCCCTTCTTGTTGATGTAACAATCTGAACAGCTTCATCAAAGAGTGGATCAAGTTCACCACTAGCTTGGCTAGATCCATTGTCACTCGTTGGCTCAGATTTGGGATTTAATATGCCATCTAAATAGTTAGGATTTGAGTGTTTTTTAAGGTGTTTGACAACTCTCAGTATCTCGCTATCTTCAACAAAGGCGCCATGAACTCTAGTGAGATGAGACATTCCTGGAGCCATATAGAGCATATCACCCATACCCAGGAGCTGTTCGGCGCCAGACTGATCTAAGATTGTTCTAGAGTCTGTTTTAGAGGAGACTTTGAACGATACTCTTGTTGGAATATTGGATTTGATAAGGCCCGTTATCACGTCAACACTCGGTCTCTGCGTGGCAACAATTAGATGCATACCTGCAGCACGTGCTTTTTGTGCAATGCGAACAATGAGGCTCTCAACTCGTTTTGATTTAGCTTTATCTTCTTGTGCTAGTGCACCCAACATGTCAGCGTATTCATCAATCACGATGACAATCAGAGGTAGCGCTTCAAGTTCTGGGTGCTTCTCTCCTTCTTTTGCAATTTCTGGATTAAAAGAGGGGTCTAAAAGTGGCTTGCCAGACTTTTTAGCGAGCCGCTGTTTTTCGTTGAATGATTCAATATTTCTAACGCCAAACTTTGCAAGGAGACTATAACGCCTTTCCATTTCATTGACGCACCACCAGAGCGCACTTGCAGCTTCATTCATGTTTGTCACTACTGGGGTTAGAAGGTGAGGTATGTCAGCATATGAGGCCAACTCTACAATTTTAGGGTCAATCATGATCAGTCTGACTTGCTCAGGTGAAGCTTTATAGAGGATACTTAAAATAATCGCATTGAGGCCTACTGACTTGCCCATTCCTGTCGCACCGGCTACCAGTAAGTGAGGCATTTTTGCAAGATCAACTACTACTGGTAAGCCATTAATATCCTTACCAAGGCCCATAGAGAGTGTAGATTTTGCCTTGGAAAAAGCCTCACTTGAGAGAATTTCTTTAAGGCCGATCATCTCGCGATTGTTATTTGGTATTTCAAGTCCAATGACTGGCTTTCCAGGAATCACATCCACGATTCTTACGCTCTCAACAAGAAGCGCTCTGGCGAGATCTTTGTTAAGGTTCATAATTTGACTGACTTTAATGCCAGGTGCTAGAGATATTTCAAATTGAGTGACAACAGGGCCTGGGGTGACTGCTGTGATGGTGACATCAAAACCAAAGTCTTTCAGCTTAATTTCAACTTGCTGACCCATTTCAACCAAAAACTCTTCTGTGTAGCCAAGACCAGAGTTATCAACATCATCAAGTAATGATAAGCCTGGCAGACCACCCGAAGTGCCAGATTTAAATAGGTTGCTGCCTTGTTCTTTTTGAGGCTTCTCAGCCTTCTTAGGTTTTTCAGCTTTCTCTGCTTTATTGGTTTTATCTATTTTGACGGAGTCTGCAGAAGCGGGTTTAGAGCTAATGATTTCTGGCTTTATTTTTTCCTTCTTTGGCTTGTCTTGAGTCTTTTCTCTTGTATTGAGACGATTTTTGAACAGTGAGGTAGTAATATTTTTCCAAGAAGCGCTAGTCGCGATACTAAAACTCACCAGTATGATTCCAACATAAATGAGTGTTGAAGAGTCCTCAAAAAGGTCATAAAAGAGGAGCTCATGCATTGATTTACCGATCATCCCGCCAGCCAAAAAGGTTTCTTTTAGTCCATCCATCACTTTTATTTCAGGTGCATATTGATGTGCAAGCGCTGCAATAAAGAACAGCATTATAAAATAAGAAATGAGACGAATTAGGAAGGTAAGCTGGCTCTGCCTTTCTTTGTTTGCATCTCGATGAAAGTTATAGCCCAACCATATAACAGATATTGGAATTACATAAGAGACATATCCCAATATTCCAATGCTAATGTCACTTAAGTAGGCACCAAATATTCCTGCGCTATTCATTACTGGCTTGCTAAGGACTGCTCCCCCAGTCCAGGGGTCTTCAGACGGTGCACTTGTTATTAGTGCAATAAAAAAAACAGCCCCAGCAGTCAAAAGCAAAATAAAAATAGATTCGCTGACGAGTTTTGAGCGCGGATTATTTATAGGGGTATTTTGAGTGGTTCGTTTATTATTTTTTTTCAAGACAGCTTATAATACTCATTTGATTAATTAGTATAAAGTATTTCATTATGAGTGATATTAAACATTGTCGAGTTTTGATTGTTGGATCAGGCCCTGCTGGTTATTCTGCCGCAGTCTACGCGGCTAGAGCTAACTTAAATCCAGTGATTGTTAGTGGGCTAGAGCAAGGTGGTCAATTAATGACTACGACTGACGTTGACAATTGGCCTGGGGATCATGATGGGCTTCAAGGTCCAGACTTAATGGAGCGTATGAAAGAACACGCTCTGAGATTCAATACTGAAATCATTAATGACCACATAACGAGCGTTGACTTCTCTAAGCGACCTTTTACGCTTCAGGGCGGCGAGACCACCTATACTGCGGATGCTGTCATTATTTCAACAGGAGCAACTGCCCAATATTTAGGGCTTGATTCTGAAGAAGCCTTCAAAGGAAAGGGCGTCTCAGCCTGTGCGACATGTGATGGTTTTTTCTATCGCGGACAAAAGGTTGCTGTTATAGGCGGCGGCAATACGGCAGTGGAAGAGGCTCTTTATCTGTCGAATATTGCTGACCATGTCACCGTTGTTCATAGACGAGATAAGTTCAGGTCTGAAAAGATTCTCTCAGACCAGCTTATGGAAAAAGCTCAAAATGGAAACGTCACAATAGAGTGGGACCATAATTTGGATGAAGTTTTAGGTGATGATATGGGCGTTACAGGCCTTCGTCTTAGGGGAAATGACGGAAACACAAAAGAGATTGATGTGCATGGCGTTTTTATAGCGATTGGACATAAGCCAAATACCGGTATCTTTGAGGGACAAATTGAAATCAACAATGGCTATATCAAAGTTCAGGCTGGATTAGAGGGAAATGCGACTCAAACAAGTGTTGAAGGCGTTTTTGCAGCGGGAGATGTGGCTGATCATATTTACAGGCAAGCAGTTACCTCTGCTGGCTCGGGATGTATGGCAGCTTTAGACGCAGAAAAATTTTTAGATAACTCTTAGACTAGGCAAGGCTTAGAGCCTTTAAATTCAAACTCAATTATGATTTGCCTTGTGTATAATTACGCGATTTGGCCATATAGCTCAGTTGGTAGAGCAAGGGACTGAAAATCCCTGTGTCCCTAGTTCAATTCTAGGTGTGGCCACCATATTTAAAGCCGAATTAGACCAAAGTTTAATTCGGCTTTTTTTATAACTTACTATCTAGCTTGAAGCGCGAGTTTTCCAAAAGAATAATGCTGCTAAAATTAGAGCTGGTATCATTCCCATTGGGTCAAATTTAGCTGCTCCAGTTGATATATGTAATACCTGAACTGCAACGAGACCAAGGTTAATGTATACACCAAAGATCATTCCAACTTTCATTAGGTTGTCTCCAACCCAGCTTGGTGCCATCCATGAGAACAATCCTAGAGCAAATAATGGAATCGCTAAGATTTGTCCAAAAGAAACCATATTAGGTGTTAAAGTCCAGCCAGGTCCTTGAGCAGCCATCTCAGGTGCCACCCAAAATAATGCTGCATAGAGCCAGACAAAGATTGCTTGTGCTTTAAATAAATTTGATAAAGTCATTCCTTACTCCTAAAGTTATTAAAGTTTTTATAGATCAGCCCTAATGAGCTAATTGATATTATAAGCCTTAATAAGAATGATTCCTATTAAATCAAATGATAACTTTCAGTGGAGTTGGGTTGGGCTAATAAAGTCCTGTTTTGAGGGCTGAAGCGTTTCTTGAATAAATAAAACGCCAATTCTAACGAACTCAACGATCTCATAAAAATCCTCAGTATTATCATCAGTATCCAGAAGATCTGCATCAAGCTGAGATATTTCACTGATATCTTTAATCATCTCTGTTACCTCTTCATCAGAGGTCTCTACTGAGCTAAGGCCTAGGCCCACTAGGTACCCTTGGCACCATTCAATCAGTGTATTTGCCTGCTCCCTGAGAGGCGAGTCATCGTCTGCAATCACAGGCCAAAAGTTGAGCGTTGGGTCGCCAAGTTGCTCACTGGTATTGTTGAATATCTCGGCTAGTACCTGGCGCGCTTCCTTTTCAAGGAGGTTGTTAAGATCAATGCTCACTAGGATTTCATTGAGCCATTCATCCAGATGGATATCTTGTTTGACACAATAAAAGCCGCATAGTAGGCCGTGCGCAGATGAGATCGTATCGTCGGTGTTGAGTTTATGAAGTGCATCTTTTGCAAGATCATAATTAATGGACTGGCTCATGATTTAAAAAGCACCAGCAAGTATTTCCATAACAGCCATGCGCACTGCAATGCCGTTGGTCACCTGTTGAAGTATCACCGATTGAGGTCCATCAGCAACATTAGAGCTCAGCTCTATGCCTCTATTAACGGGTCCAGGATGCATCACAATTGCATCGGGTTTAGCAAGCTTCAATCTTTCATTAGTAAGGCCAAATCCTTCAAAATAGGTCTGTTCATCAGGGATATCTGCGGCAATCATTCTCTCTTTTTGTAGCCTCAAAGAGATAATAACATCAGCCCCCTCAATACCCTGATCCAGATTATCAAAGCGCTCTAACCCTGGAGTCTCTTCTTTGTAATGAAGCGTCTCAGGAGCAATCAAACGAATATCCGTTGTTCCCAAAGTTTTCATGGCTTGTATTCCGGACCGCGCTACGCGAGAGTGCCTAATATCACCAACAATGGCGACCGATAGATTATCAAACGCCTTCTTGTGTTGACGAATAGTGAGCACATCTAATAGCGCCTGAGTTGGATGCGCATTGATGCCATCACCAGCATTGATGATGGACACGCCCTTTATATTTTCAGCGACATGATGCGGAAGGCCATTTTGCTTATGCCTGATGACAAACATATCAATCTGCATCGCCTTGAGGGTATGCATTGTATCCATCAAGGTCTCATTCTTCTTGGTCGCCGAGTTCGCCAGGTCTACGTTTATCGTTTTGGCGCTGGTCCTCTTTCCAGCAATCTCAAAGGTGTTTCGTGTTCGTGTTGAGGGTTCAAAGAAGAGATTGGCAACCGACATATCCCTCAAGATTTTAGTTTTTTGAAGGTTGCCTTTTTTATCTATCAGATCATCGGCAACATCGAGTATTTTTTCAATTTGATTTTTGGGAAGGCCTTCTAGCCCTAATAGATGAGATAACCTTCCATTCGAGTTGAGCTGTGCATCGTTGCTAATCGTGTGTGGTTTCATTGAGCCAAGTCTGCAAAATTAGTTCAGCTGATCGTTTATCTACATCAGCCCTATCAGCGTTTTTGTGAGCGTAGTGCCATTTTAGTTGGTTTTTTGCCTCTGAAGAGGATAAATATTCGTCGATAAAAAAGACAGGAATGTTAAAACGCTCCTCCAGCTTTCTTGCAAATGATTTTGCGATGAAAGTCATTTCCTGCTCTTGATTGTCCTTATCAAGTGGGAGTCCAACGATGAATCCATCTGGACTATGCTGACTGATAAGATGTTGAAGATCTTTCCAGTTTGTTGAGCCATCCTTGTTGTGAATGACAGTGTCAATTCCATTCGCCTGGGCGGTTAGACTATTTGCAATAGCTACGCCTGTTCGTTTCGTACCAACATCAAAACCAAGATAGGTTTTGATGGTCATTGGAGTTGTTGAAATAGTTCGTATCCAACGTAGCCATCTGCCACAAAGCCGATATCAGATTGGAATTTTCTGGTGGCCTGTCTTGTTTTGGGTCCAGCCATTCCATCAGGCGTACCGGTGTCATAGCCTAAGAGGTTCAGGGTGTTTTGAATCTGCATCACATCTTCTCTACTCAGAAGTGGCTCATCCAGTGGTTTTGCAGAGAGTCTTCCAGCGCCGTTCAGTCTATCCGATAAGTAGGCTACAGAGAGTGCATAAAGGATTGAGCGGTTCCAACCCATAATCACTTCAAAATTTCTGTAGACCAAAAAAGCAGGACCTTTATGGCCCATCGGAACAATTAATGAGGCCTTAAAATTAGATTTTGGAAGGGCTGATCGATTCCCTTTAAGAACACCAAGTGCTGCCCATTCATTCACCGTCTTTTCAACATTTAAGCCAGTTAATCGGTAGTCAAAGTTTTTAGGTATTAAAGCTTCACGGCCCCATTTCTCGCCTTTTTTCCAGCCAAGCTCACTGAGAAAGTTTGCAGCACTTGCGTAGATATCTTCCTTGTTATTCCAGAGGTCAACCTTGCCATCATTGTTGGCATCAACGCCATAAGCAATGACATTGGTCGGCATGAACTGAACAGCACCCATTGCCCCTGCCCATGAGCCAGTCGCATCAATCGGGATGGTTTTTTTATCCATCAGTTTTAGGGCGGCAATGAGCTCTCTTGTGAAGAATTTTGAGCGCCTTGGATCATAGGCTAGAGTTGCTAAAGATTGAATAAGCCTCTCGTTACCCATGTAGTTTCCATAATTACTCTCAAGGCCCATAAAGGCTACGATGAGATGAGCCGGGACACCATATTTTTGAGAGGCTTTGTTGAGTAATGTGGCATTTTGATTTAATGTATCATTGCCATTATTGAGCCGGGTCTTGCTAACCCTTTTGTTGACATAACGCCAAAAATTTTGAGTAAACTCAGCTTGAGATTTATCAGAATCAATAATTTCAGGCTTTGGCTCTACTAGGCCCAAGAAGGCCTTGTCAAGGGTTACTTTTGAAACGCCCTGTTCGGTTGCAGATTTGCGAACCTGATCAAGAAAGTCTTCAAAAGACTGTGAATTTGCAAAAACGCTTGTGGTTAGAAAAACAAGACAAAAAAATCTTAAAAACATATCTAAATTATAATGAGACAATACCACCTTATTTTAATTAATCTAAATCAAGATGTCGACCTATAAGCCATTAGCTGAAAAATTAAGACCATCAGAACTAAATGATTTTATTGGGCAGCGTCACTTGCTTGATTCTGACAAGCCAATTGGCAAAGCATTAAGTGACAAGCAGCTTCACTCTATGATTTTGTGGGGGCCTTCGGGCGTAGGAAAGACAACCCTAGCAAGAATTATCTGCGCTCAGATGGGCGCACATTTTGAGCAGATGTCAGCTGTCTTGGACGGCATCAAAGAGCTTCGAAATGTTATTAAGCACGCTGAACTCTATAAGCAAAATGATACAAGCACGATCCTATTTGTAGACGAGATCCATCGATTCAATAAAGCGCAGCAGGACGCTTTTTTGCCTCACATTGAGTCGGGTCTGATTACTTTAATTGGTGCAACGACTGAGAACCCCTCTTTTGAAATTAACTCTTCAGTGCTATCAAGGGCAAGAGTCTATATCCTAAATAAGCTAAGTAGCAAGGAGCTTGAAAGTATTGCCATGAGGGCTATGACTGACCAAGCCATTACTCTTGAGAATGACGGCTCCTTGTCTCTTATTATCGATAGTAGTGACGGCGATGCGCGCAGACTCATCAATATTATTGAGCAGTTAACGCATAAATCTAATCACGCGTTAAGCAAAAAAGATATTGTCAAAACGCTCCAAAGTAAAGTCAGCAGTTTTGATAAAGGGGGTGATATTTATTATGAGCAGCTTTCAGCCTTTCACAAGTCAGTCAGAGGATCTTCTCCAGATGGCGCTCTTTATTGGATGGCAAGGATGATTGTTTCAGGCTGCGACCCGAAAGTTATTGCGAGGAGGCTCCTTGCAATTGCCTCTGAAGACATTGGCAACGCTGATCCAAGGGCGCTTCAAATCACGGTGAATGCATGGGATGTTTATGAGCGCTTGGGGGACAAGGAGGGGAACCGTGCGATTGCCCAGGCGGCGGTATTTTGTGCATGCGCACCAAAATCAAATGCGGTTTATACTGCCTTTAATGAGGCCATCACAGAGGCGAAAGAAACCAATGACCTAGAGGTGCCTATCCATCTTAGAAATGCAAGCACGAAGCTCATGGAAGAGCTCGGCCATGGAAAGGATTATCGTTATGCGCATCATGAGCCCAATGCTTATAGTAAGGGGCAGACTTATTTTCCAGATGAGATGGGAGAAAAGATCTATTATGAGCCCACTGATAGAGGCCTAGAGATTAAAATTAAAGAAAAATTAGATCAGCTTAGGTCAGATTTATGAGCACTTTTTCATCTATTGCGAGTATCGGTATAGGCGCCACAATTGGCGCTACCTGTCGATACTATATAGGCATTTTATCCATTCAATATCTTGGGAACGGTGTCCCTTATGGAACCCTAATTTCTAATATCATTGGATCATTTCTTGCAGGCATTTTAATTGTACTTGTCTTAGAAAAACTCTACCTGAGTGAAACCTATCGCTTGATGCTTCTTGTCGGCCTTGCGGGCTCTCTAACAACGATGTCAGCGCTTTCTATTGAGTCCGTTGAGATGCTTAGCGCCGGAGATTACTCTCAGGCACTGATTAATATCTTATTAAATTTAGGCCTCTCACTTCTGGCCGCAAGTCTGGGAGTCATGCTTGCAAAATATGGATTTAATCTAGCGCAGGGATAACCTATCTTCAACTTCATCTAAAAGCATCGCTGATATATTGAGACCAAATTGTTTGTCGAGTTCTCGAATACAGGTAGGACTGGTCACGTTAATCTCAGTAATATAATCACCAATGACATCAAGACCCACAAACATCAACTCTTTTTTAATTAGCATTGGCGCGATCTGTGAGCATAGGTAGCGATCTCTCTCTGACAAAGGCTGTCCAACTCCTTTAGCGCCTGCGGCTAAGTTTCCTTTAAAGTTACCCTCAGCAGGAAGCCTTGCTAGTGCATAGTCAACAGGCTTGCCATTGATTAAAAGGATGCGTTTATCACCCTCTTTTATTTCTGGCAAAAATTCTTGCGCCATAATGTAACGACTTTGATTATTGGTAATCTTTTGAAGTACTTCTTCAATATTATGATCTCCATGGGAGAGTTTGTATATATCAGTCCCTCCCATGCCGTCAAGGGGTTTAACGACGACCGTTTTTATCTCATTAATAAAGGTATTCAGTTTTTCAATATTTGAGCTAACAAGGGTTTTCGGAATGCATTCTGGAAAATTAAGGGCAAATAGTTTTTCGTTTGCATCCCTCAAAGAACTAGGTTTATTGACCACCAGAACGCCATCCGATTCTAGTTGCTCTAGGAGATAAGTTGCATAAATATAATCCATATCGAAAGGCGGATCTTTGCGCATAAATACAGCATCTAGCGCGCCTAATGAAAGGGGTTGTGCATCTTCACGGGAATGCCAGTCTGACTCAGAATCATTCACCAAGGTTTTTCTTGAATCCGCAATAACCTTGCCATCTGAGTAATACATGTCTGAGCTGTCAAAGGTATAGATTTCCCAATGACGCGCCTGCGCCTCAAGCATCATTGCAAAAGTAGAGTCTTTGTGTGGCTTAATGCTGGAAATATCATCCATCAATACACCGAGTCTAATTGGCTTCATCGGCATATTATAATGCAATCAGTTTCAATAATAATAGGCATGATGGCCAAATTATGTTGAAGTAGCGAGGTTTTGGGCGTATAATTTCGCCTCTTTAGTGCGGGGTGGAGCAGCATGGTAGCTCGTCGGGCTCATAACCCGAAGGTCATAGGTTCAAATCCTATCCCCGCTACCAATTTAGACCCCCTCTTTTGGGGGTTTTTATTAGGAGTTTTTTGTGGCTAAGATAGCGGATAAAGTGCTTTCAATAATTAACCCAAGTATTAAAGACTTGGGCTATGAGCTGCTAGGTATTGAATATGTCCCTAGTGGAAAGCACTCTATATTGAGGCTTTATATAGACTCAGAGGATGGTATTGGTGTCGATGATTGTGAGATTGTGTCTCGCCAAGTAAGTGCAATAATGGATGTTGAGGACCCAATTACTGGGCAGTACAATCTTGAAGTGTCTTCACCAGGCATTGAGAGGCCTCTTTTTGTTGTCGCACATTACATGCGTTTTTTAGGGCATGACGTTCGATTGAGAACATTCAGGCCGATAGAAGGAAGAAGAAATTTTACTGGCGCCATTGGAAGCGTGAGTGAAAAAAGTAATTCACTAGAATTAGTGACAGAGCTTGGCCCTGTCACATTAGATTTAGATTTAATTGAAAAAGCAAATTTAGTTGCTCATTTTTAGGAGAAGCCCATGGATGGCAAAGAGTTATTTTTAATGATTGAGGCAATCTCAAATGAAAAGAATATCACAAAAGAGGATGTTCTTGAGTCATTAGAAGAGGCCTTAGCAGTTGCAACAAAGAAGCGCAGCAACATTGAGGTTCGTGTCGAGGTTGATAGGCACACAGGTGAGTTTAAAACCTTTAGGCAGTGGCAAGTCATCGAAGATGGCGAGGAGTTTGTTGATGATGATGGAAATATGTTTGATCCAGAGCTTCACATTTATCAAGCTGATGCTAATGGACTAGATATTGACGCTTTTGTTGAAGAGCCAATGGAATCTATCGAGTTTGGCAGAATCGCAGCGCAAGTTGCCAAGCAAGTCATTATTCAAAAGGTTCGTGAGGCTGAAAGAACGGTTGTCGTTGATAACTACTCTCAGCGCGTTGGTGAGGTTGTGATGGTCACTGTTAAAAGAGTAGACCGAGGTAATGTATACGTTGATATGGGCGGAATTGATGGCATGGTTTCAAAATATGACCTCATCCCAAATGAGTCAATTAGAAAGAATGATCGTTTGAGAGCTTATATCAAAGAGGTGAAATCGACACCACGCGGTGCTCAAATTTTCCTAAGCAGAACTGTAAACGACATGATGATTCAGCTGTTTGAAATGGAAGTTCCCGAAATTAGTGAGGGCGTCATAGAAATTAAAGCAGGGGCAAGAGATCCAGGCCTTCGTTCAAAGTTAGCTGTTAAGGCAAAAGACAAGCGCATTGATCCAATTGGCTCATGCATTGGAATGAGGGGTGCTCGCGTTCAGGCAGTTTCAAATGAGCTTAATGGCGAAAGGGTTGATATTATTCTTTGGGATGAAGATCCCGCCCAGTTTGTGATCAATGCAATGGCACCTGCAGAGGTGAGTTCAATTGTCGTTGATGAGGAAAAAGGGTCTATGGACATTGCAGTTGAAGAAGACCAGTTGGCACTTGCCATTGGAAGGGGTGGTCAAAATATCAAGCTCGCTAGCAAATTAACGGGTTGGAAGCTGAATGTCATGTCACTGAGTGATGCGGACGAATTACAAGCCAAAGAGCTTCAGAAAACCGGAGAGAAGCTTGCTGAAAAACTAGGCGTTGATGCTGAAGTTGCAGGCGTATTAATAGATGAAGGCTATACCAATCTTGATGAGATTGCTGAGGCGGAATCAGAAATTCTGTCTAAGATTGAAGAATTTGATTCTGAGATGGTTGGTGAGCTTCAAGAGAGAGCTCAGGATGCTCAGTTGGTTAAGGCATTAAATGATGCAGAAGCATCAGAAGTTTTACTTGGTGTTGAGGGTGTTGATGATGCATTAGCGCAAGCACTAGTAGACGCTGAAATTAGCACTGTTGACGAGTTAGCTGAACTATCAATTGTCGAATTATTGGACATTCAAGATATTGGAAATGATACTGCATCTGCTGTTATCATGGCAGCCAGAGAAAAAGAAGGCTGGTTTGACTAATTGATAGGGTTGATATTTAGTAAAAATAACTGAAATAAATAGGTAGAAATATGGCACATACTGTAGAAAGTTTATCAAAATTACTCAAGAAGTCACCTGATCAAGTTATTTCTATCTTGTCAAGCGCAGGTATTTCTGGAAAGACAGCAGAGTCAAATATTTCTGCCGAAGAAAGACAGATTTTAATGTCAAGTTTGAGTAAACGCTCAGCAACAAAATCAAGTATCTCCGTTACAAGAAAAACAACAAAGCCAGCTGCAAGCTTATCAACAGGTGGCGTTAAAATTCAGGTTAAAAAGAAGCGTGAAGTGCCACAAGTTGCTCAATCGAATGGGGTGGATGATGCTGCAATATTAAAGGCTAAAGAGGCTCTGGAGGCGGGAAGACTTGCTGAACAAAAAGATGAAGAGCATGATGCAAAGCGAAATGATATGGTGCGTCAGCAAAAAGTAAAGAATGAAGAGATACAGGCTCAAAAAACTCAAAAAGAATTAACTGAGAAGGAAGAGCAAGCTAAAAAAGATAAAGAAAAGCTTGAAGCTGACAAAGCACAAGACAAAAAGAAAGGTCCAAAGAGGCTTAGATCAGCATCAGATTCAGCACCAAAGCGTAAAGAGCTTCACGTTGCAAAGCACAATCCTAACAGGAAGCTTAAGAAAAAAGAAAGAACACAGATTTCACAAAAAGTTCAAGATGAGCAGGCACAGCATGGTTTTCACAAACCTGTTGAGCCAATCAAACATGAAGTTTTAATTCCTGAGACTATCAAAATATCTGAGCTAGCACTTAAGATGACAACGAAGGCTGGAGAGGTCTTAAAGGTAATGATGGGGATGGGCGTTATGGCAACGCTTAATGATGTTATTGATCAAGATACAGCAATGCTGGTTGTAGAAGAGATGGGGCACACCCCTATTGCAAGCAGTGAGGAAACAGTTGAAGATACACTTGTCCAGGAAGCTAGCACTGATTCAGAATCTGCTCCAAGACCACCTATTGTAACAATCATGGGCCATGTTGATCATGGAAAAACATCACTCCTTGACTATATTCGCAAGTCTAAAGTGACTTCGGTTGAGGCAGGCGGTATTACTCAGCACATTGGTGCATATCAGGTTGAACAAAAGGGCAGCTTAATTACATTTATCGATACACCAGGTCACGCCGCGTTTTCAAAGATGCGACATAGAGGTGCATCTGCGACTGATATTGTTATTCTTGTTGTTGCCGCGGATGATGGCGTAATGCCTCAGACCATTGAGTCTATCAAGCACGCGAAAGATTCAAATGTGCCAATCATAGTTGCTATTAATAAAATTGATAAAGAAGGTTCTGATATTGATAAGATAAAACAAGTCTTATCCACTCATGATGTTATCGCTGATGAATGGGGTGGTGACGTACTAATGGTCGGAGTTTCGGCGCATACAGGTGAAGGTATTGATGAGCTTCTTGAGAGCATTACCTTGACAGCTGAAATGTCTGAGATCAGTGCAGTTATTGACAAGCCAGCCAGCGGTGTTGTTCTAGAAGCCCGTTTAGATAAGGGGCGAGGAAAAGTAACGACTGTTCTGATTCAGTCGGGCACACTTAAAAAAGGTGATATCGTTATTGCAGGCCTTGAGTTCGGAAAGGTTAAACAAATTATTGATGATAATGGTAAGCCGATTAATCAAGCGGGACCATCTTTACCCGTTGAGATTTTAGGTCTTTCGGGAGTGCCAGACTCTGGTGCAGAGGTTCTAGTCGTCGAAAGTGAGAGAAAAGCTAGAGAGGTCGCAGAGTTCAGAAAAACAAAGGATCGTGAGACTAAACTCCAGAAGCAGCAAGCTGAAAAAATGGATAACTTCTTCTCAAAAATGGAAGAGGGAGAGGTCTCTACAGTTAACGTATTAATTAAATCAGACGTAAGAGGCTCAGCGCAGGCTCTTGTTGAAGCTTTAGAGGAGCTGTCAACTGATGAGGTAAAAGTCAAGGTCGTCTCTTCAGGTGTGGGGGCAATCAATAACACTGATATTTCATTAGCAAGCGCCTCCGAAGCAATTGTCCTTGGCTTTAACGTCAGAGCGGATGCCGTGGCTAGAAAAACAGCAGATACTGAGGGTGTCAGGGTCGAATATTACAGCATTATTTATAACCTGATTGATGACATTAAAGCAATCATGGGTGGATTGCTCAGTCCAGAGTTGAGCGAAAATATTATCGGAATAGCAGGCGTGAAAGATGTATTTAGATCACCTAAGTTTGGTGATATTGCTGGTTGTATGGTTGAAGAAGGCGTTGTAAGGAAAGATAGTCCAATTCGTGTTTTACGAGAGAGTGTCGTGATTTATGAAGGTGAACTAGAGTCACTAAGGCGCTTCAAAGATGATGTGAAAGAGGTGAAATCTGGAACTGAGTGCGGTATTGGTGTCCTTAACTATACCGATGTCCAGCCTGGCGACCAGATAGAAGTCTTCGAACGAATTGAACGAGCACGTTCACTCTAAGAGGTATAGTATAAATGCCGCAGCAAGCTAGCTTTAGAGCGGAAAGGGTTAATGAGTTGATTAAGCGTGAGCTCGTTCTATTGCTGTCAACTGGAACTAAAGATCCAAGGCTAAAAGATGTGATTATTACAGACGTCATCGTGAGTCGTGATTTGACAAGTGCTAAAGTTTTTTTCTCTGTTGATGATGAATCTCATAATGATGTCAGTCATCTACTTAACAAGGCCAGTGGTTTTTTTAGGTCCTCTTTATCCAAAGCACTTGACCTTAGGCATACGCCATCGCTGAATTTTATTTATGATACTGCTCCAAATACTGGCGCTAGAATGGATGACCTTCTAAATAAGCTTTAAATCATTGAATCGTGTCTAGACGCAATAAAAAAGGTAGAGACATTAACGGAGTTTTGCTTTTAGATAAAGCGAGTGGTTGTAGTTCTAATTCAGCCTTGCAAGATGTGAAATACCTATTTAATGCCAATAAAGCAGGCCACACTGGTAGCCTTGACCCCTTGGCGAGTGGTCTTCTTCCGATTTGTTTTGGCCAGGCAACAAAGATTGCACAGTTTTTACTCGATGGAGATAAGCGATATTTTGTTAGGGGAAAATTAGGTCAAGTCAGCAACACTGGTGACTCTGAGGGAGAACTGTCTGAGTATGGTTCAACTAAAGATGTTGACGATGCCACTATCAAAAGCACACTGCTCAATCTTATTGGTAGCATTAAGCAAATACCACCAATGTACTCTGCACTTAAGAGAGAAGGAACACCTCTATATAAACTTGCTAGAAAGGGTATTGAGGTTGAAAGAGAAGCAAGAGAAGTCAGTATTCATGAAATCCTTTTTAAGGATTTTGATGCAGATATATTAACTCTTGAAGTGTCATGTTCAAAGGGCACCTATATTAGAACACTTATCGAGGATATTGGTAAATTATTAGGCTGTGGTGGCTATGTGATTGAGCTTAGGAGGATCGGGTTTGCTCACTTTGACATTGCCCAGGGAAAAACGTTTGAAGAGCTGGAGATTCTCAAAGGAGATAGCTTATCTAATATAGATCCTGTTCTGATTGGAGCAGATAAAATGCTCCCAACTGTAAATAGTGTTTATTTAAATTTGGAGCAGTCAATTGACATTAAGTTTGGAAGAAAAATAACCTTTCCTGGCTTAGATAGCGATCAAAAAGTTAAGCTTTATGATGAGAATAAAGAATTTATCGGAATTGGCCAAAGCAACAACTTATCCGAGGTTTTACCAAAAAGGCTTTTTATAAATTAGTTAGAATTAAAATAGGAACAAGATGAAAGTTTTAATTATTGGTTCTGGTGGAAGAGAGCATGCATTAGCATGGCAATGTGCTCAATTTGATGAGGTGGGGCAAGTATTTGTGGCTCCAGGCAATGCAGGCTCAGCTTTAGAAAATAAGATATACAATATCCAGATTGAATCTGAGGACATTCCAGGACTCATTAAATTTGCACAGAGTGAGTTGATCGATATTACGATTGTAGGTCCAGAGGCCCCGCTGGTACTTGGGATTGTTGATGAGTTTCAAGATAAAAACCTTCCAATATTTGGTCCATCCAAGCTTGCCTCTCAGTTAGAGGGCTCTAAAGCATTTTGTAAGGATTTTTTAGCCAGAAATAATATACCTACTGCTTACTATGAGGTTTTTACTAAAACTTTACCAGCCATTGAATATGTAAAAGAAAAGGGCTTGCCAATTGTCATTAAGGCGGATGGATTGGCTGCTGGCAAGGGTGTCATTATTGCAAATACGCTTAGTGAAGCGACTAGTGCAATCAATGACATGCTTGATGGTAACCGATTTGGAGAGGCTGGATCAAGGGTTGTTATAGAGGAGTTTTTAAGAGGTGAAGAGGCAAGTTTTATTGTTATGGTAGATGGAAATAATATACTTCCGATGGCAACATCTCAAGACCACAAAGCTCGTGATAATGATGACAAAGGTCCTAATACTGGAGGCATGGGTGCCTACTCTCCTGCACCAGTTGTAAGTGAGTTAATATTTAAAGATGCTATGGAAAATGTGATCAAGCCAACAGTAAGCGCAATGAAAAAAGAGGGTATGCCCTATACTGGTTTTTTGTATGCAGGACTTATGATTGATCATAATGAAAAGGTCAAAGTACTTGAGTATAACTGCCGGTTTGGAGATCCAGAAACTCAACCAATCATGATGCGTCTGAAAACTAATCTGGCGAAATTATGTATGGCTGCAACTAAAGGTAATTTAGATCTAGAGTCGGCTGACTGGGATGAAAAAACTGCTTTGGGCGTTGTGATGGCGGCTAATGGTTATCCAAATTCTTATCAGAAGGGTGAGACCATCACCATACCTGATGCTTCATCTGAATCCAAAGTTTTCCATGCAGGTACAAAACTAGAGGATGGCAATATTCTAACTAATGGCGGGCGCGTTTTATGTGCAACATCTCTTGGATTGAACCTAGAAGAGGCTCAAGAAAAAGCATACAACTTGGTCAATAAGGTTAACTGGGATGGGAGTTATTACCGTACAGATATAGGATTTAAGGGCCTATAAGTGATTATATTATGATTTTCATTGGTGTTGATGAGGCTGGAAGAGGCCCACTGGTTGGAAGTGTCGTGGCTGCTGCTGTTGCTTTTCCTCCTAGTTTTCAAATCGATGGTCTTACTGATTCGAAGAAACTGTCTGAAAAAAGACGTGAAGATCTATATGCTCAAATTACAAAAAAGTGTTACTGGGCTTCAGCTGAATCAAACAGCATCGAGATAGATGAGATCAATATATTGCAGGCTACCATGATGGCTATGAAAAGAGCAGTTAACACATTACAGCATCAACTCATGAGCCAAACCCAAGAGCAAGCCTTCAAAGTCCTTGTTGACGGAAACAGATGTCCAGACGTTGAAAATTGTGAAGCGATTATTAAGGGTGATTTAATTGAGCCAGTAATATCAGCAGCCTCTATCATTGCTAAGGTGACTAGAGATAGACAAATGAAGGAGCTCGATAAAATTTATCCTGAATACGGGTTTTCAAATCATAAGGGTTACGGAACTAAAGAGCATCTCGAAGCCCTAGTAAAACATGGCCCTATAAGCGGACAGCACCGATTTACGTTTGCACCAATAAAAAGGCTAGTCAGAGCCTAGTTCGTAAAGCTGCTGGTTTAGCTCATTTTGTTTGGCCTCTAGCTCAGCTTTTTTGGCCTCTAGCTCAGCTCTTTTAACAGCTGCTTCTTTTCTCTTGTTGTCTTTTTCAATTTCTTTAGCAGGTCTTACCATAAGATAATTGAATAGCTTAACGACCTTCTTAACATTCTTTGCTTTACTTGCAACATTAGTAGCATGTTCAGCCTCTCTTTTTGTAACAGAGCCCATCAAGTAAACAACACTCCTCTCTGTCCGAACTGATACATGGCTAGGATGAAAAACCTCTTGATCAAAAAATAATGTTTCAATTTGTACAGTAATGACTCCATCTTTAGCCCTATCTAGATAGGAGCTATTGGGCATCACATCAACCTCATTGATTAGCTGACTTATTTTAGAGGATTTGCTTTTAACAATGCTCTCAAGATAATCTAAAGTATTCTCATCAGGCGCTTCACCAGTAATTAAAACAGCCTGGTTGTAGACGTTAAAGTTAATATGAGCATCTTCTAACATTTGATCTTTAGCAACAAGATTTCCTAAATCAATATATAGCGTTTTATCATCTAGGATTTCACCCATTGTTCTTCGATCATTCGACATGGTTGCAACTGTACTAACAGCCGCAGCACCTTGGACTATAGGAGTGCACGAACTTAAAATTGAAGAAGTGGTCATTATTGCGCATAAGATAATAACTCTTTTCATTGTTGCTCCTTATTCTCAGCTTGATAAAGTGAAATAGATTTCTTGATATATATTTTAAAGTAGATTCATGATGTTATCACGCAAAGAGAGATAAATTTAAATCTTAGTTATCACTAATAAAGCATAATACTACAAAGAATACTTATTTAAAAAACATTATATGACTGGAAAGCTTTATGTTGTTGCTACCCCAATTGGAAACCTGGGCGATATTTCAATTAGAGCAGTTGATATCCTTAAAAGTGTAGACCTCGTTTTGGCTGAGGATACTCGTCACAGTAAAAAACTTTTTGCACATTATGAAATTGGAACATCTTTAAGGGCCTTTCACGAGCACAACGAGAAAGATAAGACAGGGTCAATCATTAATGAGATTAATGAAGGTAAATCGATAGCAATGATTAGTGATGCAGGAACGCCGCTTATCAGTGACCCTGGCTATCACTTAGTCACAAAGGCTAAAAAAGCTAACATCGAGGTAGTTCCAATTCCGGGGCCAAGTGCTCTCATAACTGCTTTATCCTCATCAGGATTGGCTAGTAACAGTTTTACATTTTTTGGCTTTCTTCCATCAAAGCCAGTAGCTAGACTAAAGTTTCTTCAAACAAAAATAAACCTAGATGAAACCATCATATTCTATGAGTCACCAAAACGAATCTTATCCACATTAGAGAATATGCTTGAGGTTTTTGGAGAGAGTCGCGAGGTATGTCTTGCAAAAGAGTTGACAAAATCTTTTGAAACAATTCTGACAGATAGATTACCAAATTTAATTGAATATCTTGACGCAGATATTAGCCATCAAAAGGGTGAATTTGTGATTTTAGTTGCTTCTGCTGATAAAATAGATCTTATTGAGTCTGAGCACCATCTCGATAAAATATTGTCTATCCTGTGTTCTGAAATGGGGACTTCAAAGGCTGCTAAGTTAGCAGCCAAGATTACTGGCATTGATAAAAAACATTGTTATAAAAGAGCTTTAGCGTTATGAGTAAATTTTACAAGCGTCATATTTTTTTCTGCAACAATATTCGGACCGATGGCAAGCAGTGCTGCTCTCAGAGTGGCGCGAAAGAAATGTATCGTTATGCCAAAGATAAGTGTCGCGCCAATGCGTCACTCGGTGAAGGACGTCTTGGAGTTAGTGAGTCACGCTGTCTTGGACGGTGTGAAAATGGCCCTGTGGTAGTTGTATATCCAGATAATGTTTGGTATCAGTATATTGATGAAGAGGATATTGACGAGATTCTTGAGTCCCATCTTGAGGGCGGTAATACAGTAGATCGTTTACTGATTAAATAATATTGTTATTTCAATCTTGATAATGCTTCAACAATGTAAGGATTTAAGTTTGTAGCTATTACCTCAATTCCCATGGCATTCGGATGCTTATAGTCAGCAAGTAATAAACTTTTTTCTAGGGCAACCCCTTCCAATAAGAAAGGCATAAAAATTAGGCTATGCTTTTTTGATAGCTCCGGATAAATGCCATCAAATGCAGATTGATAATCTGGGCCCATGCTCTCAGGAGAAAGCATTCCAGCTAATATTACAATGGCATTATTGGTTTTGAATTTAGTAATTATTACATCAAGGTTATTATTAGTGAGGACTGGATCAAGTCCTCTCAACATGTCGTTAGCGCCTAAACATAAAATCACTATATTTGGTTTATCCCCAAGGGACCAGTCCACTCTTGATAGGCCATTCTTAGAGGTATTTCCAGAAATACTGGCATTGATGAATGTTAATGAAGGATTGCTTCCTTTAAAATGTCTTGTAAGTTCAGAAGCTAAATTCTCATTTTGAGGTAAGCCATATCCAGCCATTAGGCTGTCACCGTAGAGCATCACTTTTAATGAATTTTCTGCATATACATTTGATATAAAAAATATTAACAGTAATCCAATAAATACTGATTTAAGGCTGTTTTTTTTTGAGATAATCATGCGCTGAATTTTATATTAGATTGAATAATGAGTGCAGCGATACAGTTCAATAATGTTTCATTAAGTTATGGCGTAAAAGATGATGCTGTAGAAGTTTTAAAAGGGATTGATTTCTCAGTAGATAGTGAGGAGGTTGTTTCTGTAGTAGGGCCAAGCGGCTCTGGAAAGACTTCAATTATTATGCTTGCCTCAGGCCTAGAGACTGCCTCCAAGGGGTCAATTCAAATTAATAATCAGGAAATTGTCGGACTGAAGGAAAGTGAATTATCAGAAGTTCGAAGAAAAAATATTGGTATTGTATTTCAGTCCTTCTATTTAATTCCAAATCTGACAGCTGTCGAGAATGTCCTATTATCTCTTGAAGCTAATCAACAATATAATCTTGAAAAAAATGCAGAGACACTTCTTGGAGAATTTGGACTATCCCATAGACTACATCATCTCCCTAGTGAACTCTCTGGTGGCGAACAACAAAGAGTCGCCATTGCCAGAGCTTTAATTAATAAACCAAAAATTATTCTAGCGGATGAGCCTACTGGTAATCTTGATACAGTGAACTCTGATAGCATGATGGATTTACTCTTTGACTATACAAAAAAAAGCCAAACCTCATTAGTCATAGTCACACATGACAATTCAATAGCGAATCGATGTGACCGCATCATTGAAATAAAGGATGGTCAGATTGTTTGATATTCAGCAATTCAAATTAATTAATAAGTACGCGCTCAGAGACTTCTCAAGAAGCTATAAAAAATTATGGGTTATTACCTCAACTCTTTTTGTTAGTTTGTTGCTGCTCTCATTAACCTTTTCAGTTAAGGAGGCTTTAAATACTGAAATAGCAAGCAACGCCAAGGAGCTTTTGGGTGGGGATATTCAGATTGACAGTGATATTGAACCGTTGCCTCCTAAGGTTATTGATCAGTTCAATGCCCTTGGAAAAGTAAGCGCCGCTATTGAGTTTGCAACGATGCTTTCAAAGGAAGGCGAGTCTCCAGTATTTACTGAGCTAAGGGCAGTTGACAATAACTACCCACTTTATGGCGAGATTGAGACAATTCCTGAGGAGGCGGCTAATATCATTTTCTCTTCTTCACTAAAGCCACATGTTCTAATAAATGAAAGCATACAAAACCTTCTAAATGTTGGCCCAGGTGACGACGTAACAATAATGGGTCAAAAATTTGAAGTTGCTGGACTTGTCTCGTCAGTACCAGACCTAGCAGAAAGTGCTGTTTTTGGAGAATTCGCGATTATCAGTATGGATAGTTATGAGCAATTTGGGCTTAGCTCAGGAGGCAGTTTTCTTGACCATAAGTATAGAATTAAATTTAATAATTCAAGTCAGACTCAAGAACCAGAAACCATAGTTAACTCCATTATTGCCTACGATGATACAATCAAAACTCGACTTCCCGGGCAGAGTGGGCGTCGACTAAGCAGTGTGATAGACAACTTTTCAAACTTTTTAAACCTGGTCTCTGTAAGCGCAATGGTGATTGCAGGTATTGGAATTAGTAATACACTCTTATCATTCGTAAATCAAAATAATACTAGCATAGCGGTCAAAAAATCGATTGGATTTCCGTCTAGCTTTATTCAAACAATGTATTTTTATGAAATCATATTGATTCTGTTATCGACCTCGATTGTTGCCTACTTACTGGGAGTCTTTAGTCCATTGTTGGCGAACGAGCTGTTGCCCAAGTCTCTTGGTATTGATCTGCAGCCAACCTTTAGCCTGGTTGGATATCTCAACATCCTATTCATTGGACTCTTGGTTGTATTAATTTTCTCTATTCCCTCGCTGTATTCCATTAGTGAAATTAAAGCGGCCTCTTTATTTCGTAATTCTTTTAATCCTGTAAGCTTAAATTTCTCTGTTAAAAATATTCTCTTATTGGGTGTTTTGGTCATTATTTTGACTACCTACTTTGTTAATCAAACTGACCAGAAGCTTTATACAGTTTTTTACTTCGTGGCTTTTTTTACAACCATGCTAATTTTTTATGGCGTATCAAAATTATTAATCATATTTATTAAGCGCTTTCATAAATTTTCAAATAACAGCTATAGGATAGCCTATAGAAATATTGTTGCTAAAAAATCATTAGCACCAATTATGACAATCTCTTTAGGAATAGGGTTAACTCTATTATTAACCTTAAGTTTTGTTGCTAACAACTTAAAAAAAGAAATTTCAGATAGCATTCCATCTATGGCTCCAGACTTATTTTTTGTGAGCATTGATAAAGACATTCAAGGGGATCTCCAGTCATTTATTGAAGGAGTTGACCCAAATGCAGAGCTTGAATTTAGTCCGATGGCGAGCGCATCATTTATCTCATTAAATGATATACCTATTGAGGAGATTGTTTCCAGGAGTAACAGGTCCGCTTGGGTTGTAAGAGGCGATAGGCGAATTTCTTGGTCTGAAAAGCCAAAGCCAGACAATCCTATTGTTGAGGGAGAGTGGTGGGAGCCAGGTAATGAAAGCGAGATGTTTATATCAATGGACAGTCGGGCTGCATATGACCTTGGGATGAATATTAATGACAAGATAGTGCTCAATATCCTAGGTCGAGATGTGACTGGCACTATTAAGAACTTTAGAGAGGTTGATTATCGGGACATATCCATTAATTTTGCCATCATCATCAATAAAGCTTTTGCAAACAAACTTCCTCATGAGTTTGTTGGAACATTAAAGACTGAGTTGCCATCTGGCGATGTTTTGGCAATGGTTGTTGAAAAATTTCCAAATGTATCTGCTATAAAGATTGATAGAATCCTATCCCAAGTTAGTGATGTGTTAAATAAAATATTCATAGCAGTGACTGCAATATCACTCATAGTTATTATTATTGGGTTAATTGTTATTGTGAGTGCAGTTTTGGTGCAAACAACATTCAGGCGCTATAACAATTTGATCTACAAAATATTGGGGGTAGACTTTCCAACAATCCTTAAGGCAATGACAATGGAGTTTGCTGTCATCTATGGCACTTTAATATTTTTTGCTACCTCTGTTGCAGTTATAAGTTCTTACTTAGTTGTAGAGAATGCTTTGCAGCTGACTTGGCAATTTGATTTTGGGCTGACCCTTTGGATATTATTATCAACTGCATTGACATCATTTATACTAATTCTTCTGGCTAATCGAAGTATATTTAACCCCAAAGTTTACCCGCTCATTCGAAACGAGTAATTCTTTTTAGTAGAGAATCAAACTATAGCAAACAGTTTTTGACTAAGACTTTCTATACTATCTTTAAGATCACTGATCTTTGAGTTATTATCAATAATGTCAGTAGGCAGATGGTCACCTAGTTGGACTCGCTGCTCCCTACTAGCTTGGGCTAATAGCATGGTATGTGCTTTTGCACTATCAATATTCTCCCTAGCAGTTAGACGATTTATCTGTATATCAACATCACAATCGACAACGATAGCTCTATCAAATGGACCCCATAATTCTTTTTCAACCAAGAGAGGGATGACTACAACCATAACACCTTCTTTGAAAATCTCCATCGAAGACTTCATTTTTTGAAGTATTTTGGGGTGTAATATTTGCTCAATCTTAGCCCTATTTCGTCCCTTTTTATAAAGAACATCCCGAAGATTTTTTCGATCAAGTGATCCGTCACTCAAAAGGATCGAATCGCCAAAGGATTCTACTAGCTCATTAAGCCCCTCAGTTCCGGGCAATACAACTTCACGAGATATTACATCTAGATCAATAATATGACATCCATATATTGCAAGCAAGTCACTCACCAAGCTCTTGCCTGAGGCAATGCCTCCAGTCAGCGCTACTTTAAGAACTTTACCGGCCATATGGTTAAGAATTAATATTAATAAAACTTAAATTTTATAGCTAAATGAAGTTGAGACTATTGGAATGATAATATTATTGCTCAAATTTGTTATTTAGCTTGACTTTTGAGGTAAAAATTTCGATAATAGGCGCTCTTTTTGGTTATGTAGCTCAGCTGGTTAGAGCACAGCATTCATAATGCTGGGGTCGGTGGTTCAAGTCCACCCATAACCACCATATCCCATAAGGCTTTAAGCCATTTCACCTAAATCAAATAAATGTATTGGTAATGGCAATCCAAAGCCTTATGTAAGGTTTGCAGATGTTTCATTTTCTGACTATGAGACACTGCTTGAATTATAATAATTGTTCAAATAGTTTATACGGCTAAGTATTAATAATAATATTACTCTTTTGTAATGTAAATCCAGCCAGAGTCTGGGATGAAGGCACTTCCCCCAGATTCATTGCCGATATTTGTTCTTATAGCAATGCGATTTCCAGAAGACCCAATCCCAGTTAGGCCTAATCTCGGGCCTCCAGAAGATGTGGCAGAGTCGGTTCCATTAAATACGTTCTTACCATATGGGTTCTTGTTAATAGAGTTAAAGTATGTTATGAAATAACTAGCCCAATTGGCCGTACTTTGATTACAATATCGGGTAGAACTACCCAGAACAACACTTGAAGAACCTGTAGAACATTTAGTCAGCGTAGCTGCCACAAAAGATTTTATGTTGTTGTGGTTTGTTGTGGCACTTTGCACTTTGGCACTAGCCATATAGCCGTTGTACATTGGAACACCAACTCCAGCAAGAATACCAATAATAGCAACTACAATTAGCAGTTCAATCAATGTAAATCCTTTAATTCTTAATTTGAATTGAGTGTTCATAGTAAAGAACTCCTACTTTTCTTTAATTTATTTAGAAATAGAGAGAATCATATACTTAAATTACTAAAGATAAAGAGGAGAATAAGCTACGAATGTATAAATATTAATTTATAGCTATACATTCTAAGTTCAGAGCAACCATCCCTCGCATATTTATTCAGACTTTGATGCCTAGTGGGGGAGCCTCCTATTGAACTCGGCTAAGTATTAATAATCCCTCCCTCACACATCAAAAGAAGTTTTGACTTTAGTTCTATTTGACTTAAAATCCAAGTATGAAAAAACTACTTGAACGTATAAAGCTTTGTAAGTTGCCACCTCCTCAAAGACGAAGTCTACCTTACGAATGCTACTGGGAGGACTCAATCTTAACCCAAGAGCAAGAGCGTATTTTTTCTAATCAGTGGCTTGGGTTGGGCAGGTCCGATAGGCTAGAAAATCCAGGAGAATATGAGGTATTTGAGCTTTGCGGTCAAGCCTTAGTTTTGATACGTAATCAAGACAAAGAATTGAGGCTTTATGCAAATACTTGCCGCCATAGAGGCGCAAAACTATTGGATGGAACTGGCCAATGTCAAGCTATCAGCTGCCCTTTTCATGGGTGGACTTACTCACTAGATGGTAATTTAATGCACGCTAAAACAATGGCAGAAAATCCCAGTTTTGATTTTGAAGAGCATTCTTTAATTGAGTATAAATTAAAAGAATTGCAGGGATTCCTATTTGTTTTTCTGGGAAATAAGCCAACAGATTTATCTAAGCAGCTTGGTAATTTTTCTGAATTACATCAGCCTTGGTCTATGAATGAATTGGTTACAACTAGACGTGCAACTTTTGAAGTTCAGTGTAATTGGAAAGCATTTTTAGATGTCTTTAATGAATACTATCATTTGAATAATGTACATCCAACTAGCATCGATAATCTTTATAACAAGCCTGAAGAAGCAGATAAAACAACGGGAGATTTTGCAAGTCAATTTGGATTTACCGCGGGCACAGGGGCACTACTAGAGGTGGATCAAATTAACGCTTTACCGATAATGGAAAATTTGGAGGCCCCCTGGAGCCTTGGAGCAAGGTACAGTTGGATCTTTCCAAATATGACTTTTGCAGCAAGTCAAGAAGCAATTTGGGTCTATGAAGCAAGCCCAATTACTTCAATGAGTTGTCGTATTAGACAAAGTATTTGTTTTCCAAAAAATACAACAACACTTCCTGGTTTTAAAGAAAAGTCCCAGTCATATTATCAGCGACTTGATGATGCGTTAGACGAAGATATTGTCGCACTTGAAAATCAACAGAAGGGCCTCAATAAGTCCACTTCGCTTCAGGGGCAATTCTCGACATTAATGGAGGCAAATGTTGCAACTTTTTCTGAATGGTACGCCAATAAAATAATATAAGAGGTTTGAATTTAAGTCTTTAAAAAAACAGTAAAATTAAATTTTGTATTTAAGGAGACATTATGAGATTTATTTCATCTTTAGCAATCTGTTTAATAATGACTAACAACGCCCTTGCGAATAAAGAAATAGAACCTTATTCACAAGAAACTTGCCAAAAAATATATGAATCAATTGGAACTTTCGTTCTTCTCGCTGATACAGAGTGGAAGAAAGAGAAAGAGAAAAAAGCAATGTTTTATTCAACCGCAGCATCAAATTATGCAACTATTTATGAAACGGTTTGTAGTAAATAATTATTTATCTAAATGACCCCCCCTCACATATCAAACGAAATTTGGACTTTGGTTCAAAACTAACTTCACGAAATCTTTTTGTAAAGAACGTCTAAACTTCACTTGATAGATTTGAAGTTATTCTAAACTCAACTTCCTTATATTAACTTAGGAATGACGAAATGAAAAAATTACTCTCTATTACTTTTATGATTTTACTTTTGCCTTCTATGGCTTTTGCTGGGGCATGTCCAATGCTCAAATCAGAAGTTGAAGATAAAATTGCAACACTAGACCAAACAAAGCATGCAACTTTAATTAGTTTTGCCCTTATGCTACATGAGCAAGGTGTCAAAGCGCATGACTCTGGTGACCATGGCATGTCAGAAGACTTACTGAATGGCGCTTTAAGACTATTGGATGTCTAAACTGCAAATAATCTGATAAATATGCCTTAACTATTAGGGCATATTTATTCTCACTTCTAGGGCTCCAGTGAAGCCTTCTCAGAGCTCGTAGAAATATATACAGAACTTCCCTCACACATTAAACGAAGTTTGGACTTTGATCTTCTCAGTAATTTTTTTTTGTACTTGTTTACAGTGTGACTTAGAATAATGACTTTAGTTCATTAGAAAGTTCAGGGTTATCAGTTTTTAATTTTTTAAGAATTTTTACCAAATCATCTATGCTTAATTGGAAGTTTTTTTGCAGAGAGTATCGCCCATTTATATTGTAATAAATATCATCTCCAATGATAGAGAATAAGTTAAATATTTTCTCTAAATCTAAACTAAACTCTTTTTTAAAGTTAATTGCTGCTTTTGAACTTTTTGGAAAACACATTCCCAATCCATGAGAATGCTTAAATTCAAAGCACTGTTCTCGATGTTCTTTTTTTAGTTCATCCCAAAACTGATGGACACCGAATCCTGGCTTAATCTCATGAGTATCATGAAAAAGAACTATTGCTTCTTTGGATAATTTTGGATACCATGTGCAAAAATCATTACTTACAGCCTCATAGGAGTGAAAGCCATCTATGTGTAATAAATCTACTGAATTATCATCAAATTCATTCAGCGCCTCATCGAATGTCATTTTCATCAAAGTTGAAAAGTTATCAAAATGCTCAATGTTAAAATCCATCACCTTCTTAAATAAAGATTCAGAGTAAAAACCTGCTTGCTTCTCACCCATCCAGGTATCTATCGCGTATGTTTTTGTGTCCAACTTGTTGTCTACTACACTCTGACAGAAGCTAAAATATGATCCCCCACCATGCGTACCAAGCTCGACTAATATTTTTGGTTTGAGGGCAGCAACCAACCAATAGGCAAATGGCGTGTGACCGACCCAAGCTTTTCCTTGGAGGTCCTTATTTATGTGTGTACCAGCATATGTGAGTGCTGCCAATAGGGTATTTGTTGATGAAGCGATATCTTTCATATAAAGTCCAACATTATTTTAGAATTTTTTACTTTAGCTTGGTCTTACCAATAAAGAAAAAAATAAATTTTTTTATAATGCCTATTTAGGTTTTGTAAAAAATTTTCTTATTGCGAAAATTATTCCAATCAGAATTATCAAATAAGTTAGGCTTGATAAGACCCATTTAAATGAATTTATTCCAGAACCTATAGAAACTATTGTTTCGCCTATATCTCCAGCATTTGAATAGGTTTTAATCATTATTAATTCAATATAGTTCTCAGACCAATCAGAGACCATTCCAAGAATAGGAACTAATGCTAACCATCTCTTATTATTAAAGAGCCACACAATCCATGATGCATACATCAGTGTATAAATAATTGCAAATATTGCATCCCAAATTTGAAGGAATCGGCTATAACACTTAAGCTGCTCTTGAGATCTGGATTCAAAGAAGCTGAGAACCATATCCTTTGTGTAAGAAAAAGAAAGGCCCAATGAATTTGAGCCGCTATCAAGATTGAAGCATGCTCCAACAGGAGTTAAAACAAATGTGATATAGAGCATGAATGCTACAGTAGAGCCTATAGCAAAATATAAAATGTTCTTGTTCCTTGAAACTTGAGTTGCTGTAGTCATATTTTTAAATTCCTGGTTATGTTAATATTAGCCCCTTATCTATTTATGATTCAATATACACTATCCAGAAGTTTTCAATCAAATTTGAATGAGAGTTAGAACTAAAGAGTGCTCTAATTGTAGAAAAGAGAAAAACACACTGTATCGTTGTAAATATCAGCAGAGAGAGTGGTCATTTCTTTGTGGAGGGTGCCTTGAGAAGATAAAGGTCAGGTACGAAGACTCTTATCACTATGGTGGCACATGGAAGAGCGCCAAGTAGTCTTGAAGGCTTTATCTAAAGAACTCTCAATCTTCACGTTTCTTGTTTCTTGATTCCTTATAATAAAGTTTATGAAAAAAATTATTATATTAGTTTTCTCATTAGGTTTTATGAATACTTCTTTAGCAAACGATTTAAGTGATTGGACTTCTGAAGACCTATGCAGATGGGTCGATTCTGTGTCCATTCCTGATCCTATTTCTCAAGAGATCGATTTGAGAGAGGTAATTTGTTATGAGAATCAAGAATCAAGTCAATATGCACTAGAAACTCCAGCCTATAACGAGTATGGAACAGTCTTTCCATCGCCTGTAATTAAAGAGAAAAAGAAATCGAGCGGCCTAAGATTTATATTTAACTACAAGATAACGCTTTAATCCTTCCTTTGGAATAATTACTTTAAACTTTTCAAATTAATTATTAGATTCAATAATAGTATGAGTGGTCAGAGACGATTTTTAAAAGTTTGGGCAAGGACAGTTGGGATGCCAATTGGTGTCAACGATGAGGATAAGCCTGAGTTTTTACCCATTACACAGACAGATGTCAAAAAGGCACTGGCTTTCAGAACATTTTGGATTGTTCTTCATATAGTCACCTGTGTCCTCATTATTGCAGGAAATGGAAGAGCATTAGGCTGGTGGTAAATACTGCGAAACAATTTATAGCATTCATTTTGCTGTCTTTTATAGCGACTGTTTCTCTAGCACAGAATGATCTTGTGTTTCCAATTCAGGAGGGTGCAGTTAGCGACTGGAAGTACGTTAGTGATCGCGTCATGGGGGGCGTTTCTGAGGGCAATGTTTACTTGGAAAAAGATGGGGATACCTCATTTGCAAGGCTCACTGGTGATGTGAGCACAAGGAACAATGGGGGGTTCATTCAGTTACGTTCTGCTGTCTCTCTATTTAAAAAGCCAAAGATGTTTCAGCTAATTCATGATGCTAATAAAGGGGGTCAAGAGCTTCAAGGGGTTCGATTAAATGTTCGCGGTAACGGAGAGACCTACCACGTTATGATCCGCACTTATTTCACTTGGAGGCCAAGTGATTACTATTATCATACTTTTAAGGCGGGTCCTGATTGGAGTCAAGTAGAGATGCCGTTTAGTGCATTTAAGCGTTCAACCTCAAAGACCTCCAAGCTGGACATTAATGACATAAGAGACTTTGGAATCGTTGCTTATGGACGAGATTTTAAGTCTGATGTCTCTGTCTCTGAGGTCAGCTTCTATTTTTAATTTATCAGTTTAGCCTGAGGAGAAACTTTTAACATCATTAAAGGTTAGGTAATCAGTTGTACTTTTCCCATAGTAAGCATTTTCAAAGACTTCTCTTAATAAGGCTAATTATGATCTATAAGCTAAGGTTTAAATTTTTTTTGATTTCTTTTGTTTTTCCTTAATCCAGCGAACTCTTTTTCGCCAGAGCTTATAGGAGCTTGATTTAAGATTTGCTTGCATGATCCGCTTAACTTCGGGTTCCTTGATTCCGAGATCCCTCTCTATGTCTGAAAATGTGACATCATCACTCCAGGCCATCTCAATTAGCTCATTCGTATCGATCATATGGCATTATCCTCATTCATCAGAATAGGCCTACCATCTGGAGTGTTTAAGGGAATAATTTTGTCTTTGAACCTGGCACACAGAGTCGGACTATTTTGTTTTCTATCCCCTAGATTGACTTCAAGGTCAATGAGGACCAATTCGGCATCTAAAACTTTTAGTACTTTCATTTACTCTCCATAATTAATAGCTTTATTTGGCTCAATGTTATCTAGAGCTGAGTTTATTAAATCACATTCTTGTTTAAAGATTTTTTCATCATCTGTTTCACTAAATTTATCAATTGCTGGCTTAAAAAATTGATCTTCAAGTGGATAAGTTGACGCGTAGTGAATATATTTTTTAATATGTTCAAAAGGACTATTGGTTTGAATGAGTTTTCTGTTCACAATCTCATTAGCAAGGTAGTGGAGTGACATCCATGACATGCCATCTGCAAGATTCCACATGCAATCAAAAGATCCCTTGAGATAGCCAACTTCCACTAACCCACTGAAAAGACTGAATGCAAAGCCCTCACCAAATGGACTTTCAACAGTATTTCTGATCATAGGAACCCTGTCCTCGATATAGTTATTTTTGTATGCCCACTCGTTAAATTTAGAAGATGAGAGTCTGTCACTAAAGTCAGATGGCTGACCTCTTGTTGCAAGCCTTTCAATGAGTACATACTCCTTTTTTTGTTTCAGATACCATTCAAGATGTCCGTAATCATCATTTGAATAGAGGTTACTATTAATAACTAGTTTATTGCCTTGGTAGTCTTGATATTCAATACTATCAGTTTCAAATAGTCTCTCACTCAGACTAAAGTTTTCAAAACCCTCGGTGCCTTGAACCGATGGACTTAGTCCTAGAAGAACAAAAAGGGCTTCCTCAATTCTGGTTGTTTGAGTCTGTGAAACTCTTCTCATATCAAAGCGTGCCATCTCAAGTTTGTTGAGTCTAAAACACCATTTCTGATAGTATTTATTCCATACTTTCCAAAATGATGAATATGATTTATCTAGTTCATAAGAGGCCCAAGTACCACTCTGCTCATTGTCACTATTACCCTCTATGGAGGGAAGTGCTGTAATGATTTCTTCGTCAATACTGACACTATTAGGGTTATAGAAGCACCGGTATTCTTCAAGCTCTATCCAGCCAAAACTTGCATATATTTCTCTCCATTTTTCAAAGGAAATATTGCCAGCTTTTATTTCACCAAATGCTCTTTTATCCGATTTGTCTTTCCAGTAATCAACAATACTTTTGACGCGAAGTAGCTCCTCTCTGAGCTCAGCGACAGTCTTATGAGTATAGGCGCGTGTAACAGTAAACTTCATTTCACCGTTATATTTTTTACGAGTAATGTCGTACATTAGTTCTAAAATATTGAAAAACTATGGTTTTCATTAAAAGAACACTCAATTTACATTGATTCTTGGAGGAAACAGCATATATTAGGTGTTTTTTTTATAAACTTATCTTATTATGAAAAGTCGATATTTAATTGCTTTTGTTCTAGGTTTTGCAAGCACTTCACATGGCGCTCTTTTGGATGACTGGTCTAATGATGATTTGTGTGGATGGATGGAGTCGGCAGCAACTCCTGAATATATTCAGAAAGAAGTTCTTAAGAGAGAGATCATTTGTTACGGAGGTGTTGAGGTTTCTTCTTTGCCAGATGATAAATTAGTCACTTCAGGAGTTGGGACAACTTTTCCTTCGCCAGATCCTTCTTTAATTCCTGTGACGACAAACGATAAAGATAAGTCTTACTCATATTAGGGTCGCTTTAAAGGTTTACTCGCTAAGCCTAAATGGTGGGTACTTATCCGTTGTCAAAAGAAGAGCAAATGCGCTAACCCTTAATGACCATCTTAAAAAACCTTCATTAAATCTAAATATGGCTATTGGATATTTACCTGTAAATAAGATAGCGATTAAAGCAAAAATTGTGCCTAGTACAACACCAATAAAAATAATGATTAGCGCAATGATATGAGGGATTACGAGGATCCATTTAACGAGTGGCATCCATCTCTTTAGATCTTGTTTAACATCGGGAAAGGGGATAGTTAGGTGTACTGATTGATCATCATCCGTTGAGGGGTACTCATCTCTCATAAGGAAAACATAAGCCACAATTCTATATGCAAATTTAGTGATGCCAATGTTCCAGTCAAACCACCACTTCGGGTATTTTTCTTTAAAGAGAATCATCATTGCGATCGCAAAGGATAAGGCTTCAGCATAGGTTGAAATCAGGGCTAGGATAATGATAATCGGAATGACTAGAATCAGCCTAAAGACGGCAGTTAACCGATCCGATGATTCAGGATAATCAATTTTTAAATTTACGGGATACTCTTGCATGCTTCCTCTATAAAAAAAATAATGAATTATTTAAAAAATTCTATATAGATAATATAACCCACGAGTATTAACCATATAAGGCCCATATTATCACTGATTCTATTTGAGTTTTTTTGGAGTTTTTCTAGATTATTGTCAATACGGCTGAGTTGCTCGATCAACTGATTTTTTTCATTTGTCATTTTTCATCTCTCTTAAAGGTTTCATTAAAAATTGCATCAACCCTCCTAGTAAATTCATCCTGCGTATAGACATCGATGTAAAGACCTTGCACGTACTCTTTAAACTTTTGAGTCTTTTGTTGATGCATTATGAGTTCGTCTTGAGTATCTTTTATTTGTGGATCTAGTTCAGATATTTCCATTACTTCCTCCTGGTATTAATTATTAGTTTATAAAAAAAACTTCTTGTATTTCCCTATCAAATGCCAGCGCAATCTTAAATGCTAGATCTAGTGAGGGGGTGTACTTATACTTTTCAATAGCAACGATCGTCTGTCTTGAGACGCCAACAAGTTCTGCAAGTCCTTGCTGCGTCATTTCATTACTATTAAACCTGAGCTTTCTAACGGCATTTTCTATATGAATCTTTTTCTTAATCATTACTATCTGTAGAGGTAAATTTTTAAGAAAAGACTAATAATACTTCCTATAAAACCTGCAAAAGTAATAACAATAAGGCCTGTATTGATAGAAAGATTAAACCAACCCAATAAGACAAGTGTTGTTACAATCGAGATTCCAAATATAACACTGCTTAGCTGTAAGGCATAGAGTTCATAAATTTTATCCCTTTCATCATCAATATCTTTTTCGTATTGACCTGAGATGATTGACGATAGTATATTGAAAACGATATGAAGGATAATAATTAGAATAATGCTGATTCCAATTCCCTGAGCTAGGACTTTAGAGACCAACTCTATTGTCATTGTTGAGGCATCAGTTAACTGAAGCCACATCCAAGTCATCGCAATTAATGCGCCTATTATCTCTGCAAAAGTATTTCTAATTTTGATATTCATTATGCGAAGTGTTACTAATTAATGTAAAGTATAACATACATTATGTATTAAATAATATACTCTATGTAAAAAAAAATATACATTTAGCGTGATTGACAAAATATTTATTGCGACAGATACACTTTATAATTTACATTCATAATGAGAACATTTTTTTTTATTTCACTAGTACTTATCAGTCAATTTGTTTTTGCATCTTTAGATGTCAGTGATTTTAGCGATGACCAGATTTGTATATTTGCAAAAGATCCCCCCCTATCTGCCCAGGTAATTTTTGAGCTAGAAGCTAGAGACATTATTTGTGATGAGGGGATTTCATTTAAAAAATCTGAAGTATCAATCTCCAAAGAAAGCGAACGATTCCTTAAATTAAAAAGGTGGAATAAAATGCTTATGGGGAAGGGGCCAATATATTCAACGCGCTCTGGAACTAACTTAAAGATTGATACTTTTGGCAATGAGAAATCTATAACAGTTGATAAGGCGTTTTAATCTTTGAGATATTTATTACGTAAATTCAAAGTGAGAACTTCAGTCGCTAAAGAGATTATTATTCAAAGTCGCTTTGGTGGGGCCTATGGTTAGTGCTTTTGATGTTATAAATATCTTTATCTAAAGAACTCTTAATCTACATTTAATCTTCATGTCTGACCACTATCATGTGTCATGAAAATATTAAGTTTATTATTTATACCATTTCTAGTTCTATCTTTTAATGTCAACGCTGACCTCAAAAGAGCTCTTGCATATGATCAAGCAGGTGAGTATGAGAAATCTGCAAAAGAGCTATATAAAATCAGCCAGCTCGCAACAAGAGGCCACCCCAAGGCAATGTTCGAGTTTGGCACGATGTACATGAAGGAAGGTATGTGGGTTGTTCAGAGCGATGAATCTGCCTTCGAGTGGTGGCTCAAATCTGCCAACTTGGGTTACGCACCTGCGCAATTCTCAATCGGCGCTTCATACATAGGGGGGATAGGTGTTAATCAGGATATGCAAGAGGCAAAGAAGTGGCTTGAGAAAGCTATGGATAGCACCTATGAAAAATATAGTAAGGTTGCAGAAGAGCTATATAACATCAATGAGTTAGATAAAATTTAAACTCCAATGCCAAGGTGAGATTGGCATGAAAGACCTACAGCAAGAACTCTCACACCAAAGCTAGTAAGACGCGTCGGCTTTGAAAGCTTGCTGTAAATTTTAATGTCCTTACTATGTTCTTATCTTAATCCTGATTAGATCGATATTATAAGGCAGGGTTTATTTCTAAGAAAGAAGATATTTAACAATTGCTTTAGGAGAAAGTAATTTTTAAATTTATACCCTACCTTATTAATCAGTATACTAAATTTAGATGTCATAATGAGCTTAATTTTAAGATTCTTTTATCCACCCTTAATATGAATTAAAGGTTTATGGTATATTAAAATTTCTTTTAATAATAAGGGGTTATTATGAGTTTATCTTTAGTTTTCAGACTTCAAGCTGCCTTGATGGCAATCTTTGGTATTGGGATGTTATTGTCGCCAGCTTCTTTGATGGCAGGATTCAATGTCGGTGAAAATGCGCTTGCAGCAAATATGATGCAGGGCATGTCATTAATGGTCATCGCTATTGCTTATATCAGTTGGCAGATGCCAAATTGGGTTGGCGATAACTTAAAGTCAGTCGGTATGTTCTTCGCTCTATGGCATGTAGTATATTTGATTTTAAGCGTTTACCAGATGATGACAGGCGTGTTTCCTTCTGACGGTGCGAACCTCATTGGAAATTTAGGCCCTGATGTAATTTTTGCAATTTTGTTTTTTTGGAAATCTAGATAAAATTTAAAGAGTCAATAATGAAAGGTCCTAATTATTAGGGCCTTTCTTATTTGAAGCATCAAGACTATTTATGTTTTGTTTCGCCTGCATCTCTCACTGCAATACAGAACATTATCCCAGTCCTTTCGCCATTTCTTTCTCCAGGTAAAGGGCTTACCACAAGTCTTACAAATCTTTTCAGGCTTCATAGTGATCTCTAATCTAGAATTATGGAGAGACTTAATTTTCTTTTGAGTAAAAAAAAGCCCTCTAAATAAGAGGGCTTTAATTGAGCAAAGAGTGTTAAGCGTCGCTAGACTCTCTTACTGCTACATTCCATATAATTAAACCAAACAGAATCTTGTTAACAAAATCTGCAAGGTTGTAAATAATGTTTAGTGATCCTGAGTCAACACTGCCCATCATATATCCAAAGATATATCCTAGAGGGTAGATTGCCCAACCAACTAAAACAATAAGTCTTAGTGCGTTGAAGGCAGATTTAACTCCTGCATTAGCCTCTGCAGCCTTACTTGCTTCACCACCGAAGATTTCCCAGATGATGATTGCCCAACCTACCATTCCTATAATAAATCCTAGGGAAGCTGAGATCAGCATTAACTCACCTGCAAATCCACCGATAAGCATAACTAGAGTACCAACTAACAGTCTCCAGAAAGAGTTTGTTGAGATGCTGGCACCAACTGCTTTAAGAATAATGAAGAATTCAATCATTAATAAAGGTACAGTGATTAACCAGTCAATATATCTATAAACTATAGGAGAATCTGGAGTGCCAGCAATTACTGAAGCAACCCAATAGTCTCTCATATAGTAGTAATGAATTGCTGCAACTAGTGTCACTAGTCCTGCAATTGTCATTGAAAGTTTCCACTCTTTTTTTACTGACATTCCTTCATAAAAAAAGAACACTGTCGCAGCGACCATAGCAACAGATACTAACCAAAATGAGACGCCAACAAAATCTCCAGCTTGTAACATGCCTTCCATATTAACTCCTTAACTAAAAAGATAAAAATTTAAATTTTCTTGTAGCCCCTTTTTCTACAGTTTCGGATTATACCAACAAAGAACTAAATAATAAATACATGATATTATCATGGTTTTTTTTGATCTACTTTTATAAATATCTCTACATATATGTCAATAAGTTGATAGTATTATTAACTATAAATTTAATTAAACCGGAGCGATTACATTGGAAATAAAACTTATCTATTTTGATATGCCATTTTGGCGTGCTGAAGTTGCAAGACTTCCCTTATTTCTCTCTAACATAAAGTTTGAAGACTTCAGAATTACAAGTGATGACAACAAGTATCTTAAAGAGCATGGTAGGCTAAAAGATGGAACCATCATACCCTTTAGACAACTGCCAGTTTTAGTTGTGGATGGGCAAAGCATCGCTCAGACTGGGGCCATTGCAAGGATCTGTGGCAAGGTGAGTGGGATGTATCCTAAAGATATGTTAGAGGCTGGTCAGGTAGATCAGATTATTGATACGGTGACTGATATCAATGTACTTATAAACCCTTCAATGCGAGAAAATGATCCAGTCTTAAAAAAACAAATGAGAATTGAATTAAGTCGCGGCCCCTTAAGTCAATACTTTGGATACTTAGAGGAGCTGTTGAACTCAAATAACTCAGGCTGGTTTGTTGGAGAAGAGATGACTATTGCCGATATTGCTGTTTGGAGTATGCTCGGTTGGATTGCTCAGGGTGTGCTTGATGACATACCAAAAGATTTATCTAAGTCATTTAAGATGTTAACTGATTTATACAATAATATTAGCAGCCAGTCCGGAGTCCAGGATTGGAAAAAAATGACTTATGCCTATGAAGAGTCATCAACAGGCGAGTATAACTATCATGTGCCTGACAGAATATAAGACTCTTTCAGTCAACTACTATTTAGCTATCCCAAACTGCAAATGACTTGCCCTGGTTATTGAACTCATAGCCTATAAATGGTTCGTCACTAATTATTTCACCATCATGCCCTGGAGATATAGAGTATGCATCACCAGCTTTTACAATCATCTCTGTACCATCATCATGAGTGACACGCATGGTGCCTTGGATGCATGTTCCTAGATGTCCTGCCTGGCAACTCTCACCACCAACATGAGGCTTGATGCATTCCGACCACATCCATCCTGGTTGAAGTGTAATTCTATTTGCTTTTACTGAGCCAAACTCTAATGTTGCTACGCTAGTTTTATCAGGCGTTACGGAATCATCTGGGTTGTCAAAAGATTTTCTTACTAAATTAGCCATTGTGCTTCTCCTATATGTCAAATTTTTTTTATGAGTCTATGGTATTCTATAACAAATAATTAAATTCTACAAATATAAGACATTGTGAAAAATTTTCTACTCTTTTTCTTTCTTTCTATGACTATCGCTAGTTCTGCTAATGCAGATGGAGCTGATGACTGGCAAGATGTTGGTTTTAATACTGATATATTAAATCAACTGAATCAATGTAAGGGCTGTGACCTTCGCGCCACCAATTTTATTCGTGCCAACCTCTCTGGTGCAAACTTGAGTGGTGCAAACTTTATTGAAGCTAAACTCAGTGGCGCAAACTTAAGTGGCGCAAACTTTGAAGGATCAAGCTTATTTGGAGCTAACTTTGAAGGGGCTAATTTAGAGAATACTTCATTTTTTGCAGCCAATCTTTTTGGCGTAACCCTTAAGGAGGCCTGGTTGATTGGAGCTGACCTAAGACAAGCAGATTTAAGCAAGGCAGATTTAACGCTAGCCAATCTTACCGGTGCAAACCTGACAAATGCAAATCTAAGAGGGGCAATCCTTAATGGCACAATTTTTTGTAATACTAAAACCCCATGGGGCCTAGACAACTCTTCATGTGAGTGAAATAGTTTTAATCTTATATTTATATTCCAAAGTTTAAATTAATAGAGTTTTCTTGAATCATCTAGATAAGGTAGTTTTTCGCGCACTAATAAAATATCATCGGTATCAATCTCAGTGCAAATCAGTTTTTCCCCTTGTTCTGCGCTAACAAGATCTATCCCATCTGGACCGATAATCTTACTCCCACCCATGAAGTTAATATTATTCAGCTTGCCTGTTGAGTTTGCATATGCTACGAATATGCCATTCTCGAATGCTCTTGTTCTGCAGTTATGAATAGCAGCTGCTGGCCAATTCGACGACTGCCCAGTTGGGCAAATGATTAACTGGACATCTTGCATTGCTAAGTCTCTTATGAGCTCTGGAAACTCTAACTCATAACATATAACGATTGCTATTTTGATGCCACTGATTGAGACGATAGAGCTATCCTGACCAGGTGTAAATATTTTTGACTCATCCGCGGTTGGTGGCAACATTTTTTTACGATGGTTAGCCATTGATAGGCCTAAAGAGTCAAAAAGTTGAGCTGAATTGAAAAGCCTATCATCACTTATCTCTGGGTAACCATAAATAATTGCAGTATTAGTTTCTATTGCTAGGGATGATATTCTATTGGCATATTTACCATCACTGGTTTCACTATATTGTTGTATTTTTTCAAAACTTCCATAACCGGATATAAATAACTCAGGACATACGACTAAATCTAATTGGGGATTATTATTTAATTGGGTTTCAAGTCTGCCTATCTTTTCAAGAGGAATCTCATCCTGCATTTCATATTGAAAAATTCCGATATTTATTTTCATTAGTTTTTTTGGCGAATTTTTTTTATCAACCGATAAGGCTTTATTCCAAACCAGTATAGCCAAACTGGAGTGCCAACGATAAAAAATATGTGCCAGTAGACATTGTATAAGTCAAACCAACCCACAATGATTTGGTTATTGAGTTTGGAGTAGGTGGTCGCTATGAAAAATGAAAAAAGAAGCCAGCCACCACTCAGGTAAAAACTCACTCTTGTTTTTAATGATAGCTCTATCATCTGAAATAAATATACTTAATTTGTCTTAAGATAACTATAATTTACTTTCTAAATTTATAGGAACTATTATGATAAAAACTTTGCAAATTTCTGAAAAAGAGGGGTGGGATTTAGCATTCAACGCTCTAGTTAATAATAATACTTCAGAAGAAAATGCCAAAGAGGTTGCTGATGCATTAATCAGTGCTGAGTTTGATGGACAAGCGGGGCATGGACTTTCACGAGTACCCTCTTATGTTGAGCAGCTGACTGCAGGCAAGGTTAAAGGAGCTGAGGCGCCATCAATCATTAGTTCAAAGGGCAGCGTTATAAGAATTGACGCTAAAAATGGCTTTGCCTACCCTGCTATTTCATTGGCATTAAAAGAGATAACGACTACCTGTAAAAACTTTGGAATCGCTGCTGCTAGTATAACGCGCTCCCATCACTTTGGTCAGGCTGGAAGACATGTGGAGATTTTGGCTGATCATGGCCTTATAGGCTTAATGTTTGGCAATACCCCGAAAGCGATTTCGCCTTGGGGAGGTACTAAACCTCTATTTGGAACCAACCCAATAGCATTCTCAACGCCACGAGAGGGCGAGGCGCCACTCGTTATCGATATGAGTTTGAGTAAAGTTGCTCGCGGTAAGGTCATGGTTGCGAACCAACAGGATGAAAAGATTCCAGAGGGCTGGGCCATTGACAGTGAAGGTAAGCCCACGACTGATCCAAAGAAAGCTTTAGAGGGTGCGATGCTTCCGATAGGAGACGCCAAAGGAAGTGCTCTTGCGCTCATGGTAGAAATATTAGCCGCAGGACTAACAGGTTCAAATTTTGGTTTTGAGGCAAGCTCATTTTTAAATGCTGATGGAGATGCGCCAGGAGTTGGGCAGCTCATCATAGCAATTGATCCTAGCTTTTTTGCAGGTGATCAATTCTCTGAGAGAACAGAGACTATCGTTTCTTCAATTCTTGAGCAGCCATCAACGAGACTTCCTGGTAATAAACGTTTAGAAAAGAGAAAAATCCGTGAAAGCTCTCAGAGTATTACTATTTCAAAAGAATTATTTGAGAAGATTTCTAAGCTTAGTTAGATTGGCTCAAGAACGGAGCTCTTCTTAACTTCTATCATATATATGTCTCTTGATATATAATTACACCATTTAATGATGGGTATTTCTTTTATGAAATTATCAAGTAATAAGGTATCTAAGGTTTTACTTAGCTCTATCTTGACAATGTCACTAGGGTTTTCCTTGACGGTACATGCGGATGATTCTGAGCAGATTAAGTCCTCATTAATGAGCAGAATGACGGGAGCTACTGGATCTTTTATCTCTTCTGGTATTGGAGCAATTCTGAGTCCTAATTTTGACACGGTAGAGGTCAGTACTAATTTAAAAGAGGGCGATTCGAGTGTTGATATAGGTGTTCTAAAAGCCTTCGGTGATAACCCTAACTCTTTTCTTTTTAACCAGATCAATCTTAATCGGTTTGATAAGAGAACCACTTTAAATCTTGGTTTTGGTTACAGAAGACTTAATGCTGATGAAACCTGGATGACCGGGGTTAATGCATTTTATGATCACGAGTTTCCAGATGATCACAAACGAAACGGCGTAGGATTTGAAGTAGTAAGTTCAGTCTTAGAGTCCAGAGTCAATATATATAAAGGTACTACTGGGTATATAAAGGACAAGAGCGGAACTGACTCAAAGGTTTTAGATGGAAGGGACATGGGCTTCAAGGTTGCGCTTCCTTACCTTCCCGGCATGATGTTCGGTATGAACGCAGTGCAGTGGGATGGTATCGATGGCCTGAAAGATCAAAAGATGAGAAAGTACTCTTTAGGCGGAAGCTTATCTGATAACTTATCTTTGAATTACGTCCGCACTGATTATAAAGATGCCGCTAAGAAGGATACTGACAGCATTTCACTGAACTTCACTTGGGCATTTGGTCAAGAAAAACACGTAAGACCAACCCTCTTTACTTTGTCTGATAAGGCTTACGAGTTTAAGAAGCTTGGTGCTGAAAGGTATGACCTTGTTAAGCGTGAAAATCAGCTTGTCAAGAAAAGGTCCGGCACATTAACAGTAACTGGAATCTAATATGAAAACACTAAACTTAAATAAAATCATTTTATTAGCCACCTTATTTTTAGCGGCAATAGCATTTTCAAATAGTGCCAGTGCACTATGTGTTGTTAACGGAGATGGGGCCATTGTTACTGTGAGTGGAAACTCAACTACTCCTGTGAAGGATGACACTGCTGATGAAGAAGTTGCTGCTAATACAGCAAAGGATAGCTGTCTCATTACCCCTGATATCTACAAATTAAATATTTATAAATTTGGTCTTTGCACAGCAGACCCTGATCTCAATGACTTGAGTAGTTGTCAGATGTTCTTTGAGAGTGCTGCAGGCATTGAACTTGATATCCAGAAGGGTGTTAGTGCAACGCTACCTATACCAGAATTCTATATTGAGCCAGGAACCTATCCATACTTGTATGTTCAGTTAAGCTCCAAACTTGGCATGAAATGGTCAGGTACATTTAGTAACGATGTTGATGGATCGTCTGGTGATGGTAATGGCGGAACTTATTGTTGGAGCAGTAACGCTGGCATGAGGGCTTCTAGTTATCCAACTGGTGGTGCTGCATTTACTACAGCACATGGTACCTCTTTGGCAGATAATGTTAAAACAATGGACTGCGGTACCGCTGAAGGCACGGTTGTTACTACGTACGAGCTTTTAACCAAGTTTAGTGAGGAAAATTGTTCTGCTTTGGCTGCTAATGGTGATAAAGTTACCTTTGCAATTGAGGGCACAGGGTCGACTCGCGGGATACCAACCGTTAACTTACTGACAGCTGCTGAAGCGTTTGCAACAACTTGTGCGAATGCAGCCAAAATTGCTTGGACAACAGCCCTGTCGACCTCTTATGTCGTCACGGAAAATTCCACTTTTGCTATGAGTATTGTAGCAACCGCTGCAAATAGTCTTGAATTTAGTGATGGAAATGATAACGACATACGCCTTCTTGGTTCGGGCGCGCCTAGAATCTATTTGACTGTTACAAATTAATTAAATTCTATTATCTCTTTCACGCGGGTTGCTTTAGACTAAGAAAGTCTAGAGCGACCCCCATCAACTCCAATTATTTGACCTGTAACCCAAGAGCTTCCTTCACCTAGAAGAAAACCAGCAAGAGAGGCCGAGTCTTTTCCTTCGCCCAGTCTCTTGAGCGGGTGAGCCTTAGCAAGTGCCTCGGCAACCACTTCACTTTTAAGCATCGACTGAGAAATCTTTGAATCAGTCAGACTTGGCGCTATGCAGTTGACGCGAATACTTGGGGCAAACTCTGCAGCAAGGGTCACCGTTAAGCCCTCAATAGCAGCTTTGGCAGATGCAATAATTGTATGATTTGTGAAGCCTTTTTGCGCAGCCACAGACGAGAACAGTACAATCGACCCATGATTCTTTTTTAGATCATCTTGAAAGCCTTTGATTGCCTCGATCGCTGAGTAAAGATTTAGTTTCATACACTGATGTAAGTCAGATTCAGTTACTCTCTTGAGGGGTTTTAAGTCAATCGAGCCGATACAGTAAGCAAGTCCATTAATATTAAATTCCGATGTATCAGACTTAATTTTATCTATAAAGCCATCCTCCAAAACATCAGCAACTGTGAAAGTAAAACCCAGATTCTCTGAAATAGATTTAAGCTCATCTTCATTTCTGGCAACGAGATGTGCATCCTGGCTAGACTCCTTTAGTTGTTTAGCCAGACTAGAGCCTATTGCCCCAGTTGCTCCAAATATGAGGTGTTTGTTTGACATAAATAGTTGTTATTTAATAAAAGTTTCAATTTTAGCAATTAACCTATTCTAAAGATGTGATTTAGATGTAATTTAGATGTTTATTTTGGTTATACTTTATCGCTTATTTATCAAATTTCTATTAAAAAATATGAAGAATCTACTCATTGCTTTCACACTTTTAATTGGTTTTGTAATGCCAGCCCATGCGGATAAAGAAGTTGCAGATAGAGCAATCAGGTGCTCTGCTCTTATTTATATTGAGCTGACCAGGCCTGAGATGTCTGGCCTCACTGCAGGAGAGGCGCTGATGAATAGAATCTACGCCTATCACCAAATTGATGGAACTGATACTGAGATGACCAATGGGCAAATCACTGCTGCTCAAACTGAGGCAATTACAGGCTTGACTCAAGATTATATTAAAGGAATCAATCTTGCCGAAGAGTATAGAGGATGTATTTACTGGATGACTGATGTTGCAAAATTTATCAACATTAGTGAATATGTCTCTCAAGATAATCAAATGGAGGAAGCAGAAGAGATGGCGTTATTTTTATCAGCGCCAACAGAATCCTCTGTTACAATCTTTAAAAATCCTATTGAAACATGGGAGCAGCAAGTTGATTTAGGTTTTGCTGCGTGGGCATCACAGGAGTTAAAGGTGCCATACAAAGAAGCTATTCTAGTTAAGGTTAGCGAAAAATTTGAGTAAATTTTTAATAATTATTAATGGATAAGAAAACAAGAGACAACTCGGCAATGATGAATGGCCTATATTGGTGGGGCGTGCCAACACTTTTTCGTTGTCCACATAAGCCTGAGCCCGAAGGCTGTGATATTGCACTTGTTGGAGTGCCTCATAGCACAGGAAATGGAACGACTCAGCGTGATCAGCACTTAGGTCCAAGAGCGGTAAGAAACATTTCAGCTCAGGGGAGAAGGGGTCATTTAAAGTTTGGCATCTCTCCATGGGAGATGTGCGAAATTAGGGATTTTGGCGATGTTCCGCTTCCTGAAGCTAACAATAACGAGCAGTGCATTGAGAGAATAACGGAGTTTTATGAAGTGCTTGCTGAGTCTGGCGTTCGCCCAGTTTCAATTGGTGGGGACCATTCAATTACAGGCGGGATCTTGCAGGCCATTGCAGGCCCAAAATCCAAACTAACCAATGGGAAAAAGGCTGTATTGGTTCATTTCGATGCGCACACAGACGCCTTTCACCAGCTTGATCATTTTTTAGGTGCAGTCAAATCCGCAGCACACTGGGCGAGCTATTTGGTTAGAGATGGGTTTGTAGATGCGTCAAAAAGTATCCAAGTTGGAATCAGGGGAAACACGAGAACGCTTGACTGGTTGGATTCAAGCTATGAGCTGGGCTATGAGATCATTACCAAGGATAACTTTGATGAATTTGGTGTTGATAAATGCATAGAAATGATTCAAGAGCGCGTTGGTGATGCGCCTATCTATATTACATTTGATTTAGACTGTCTAGATGTGACAGTAGCTCCTGGTGTGTCTAACCTCGAGCCTGCTATCGAAGGCTTTAAAATGCCAGATGTCCTCAAGATGCTTCAAGGTCTTCGTGGTAAAAATATTATTGGGGGTGACGTAGTTTGTCTCATGCCAACAGTGGACTCACCTAACCAGATTACCTCACATGTAGCGAATTCAATCATGTTTGAGATGGTGTGTTTAATCGCTGACAATATGGGCGATAAAACCTAGGACTTATAATTCTTTAGATGAATGTCGAGCGCCTTTGTTGATATTATTGTTTCAAGAAGCGCAAAAAATAAAGAGCCAGAGAGCATCAATAGGCCAAAACCAAAAATGTAGTTGGCGAGTATGTAATATTTTAAGTAGACCAAAATAATGGTCATCAAGTTAAAAATAAAACTCATTACGCCAAAAACCTGCATCCTTCTAATATAGATCACACGCTTTTCAAGAATATTCAGTTGCTCATCTGCGTGCTTTGTCTTGGACTCATCGCTCCCTTCAGTTGTCATCGCCCGAATTAAGACACTCAGTGAGTGAAGGCGGTTTGTATAGGCTACAAATAACAAAGAGATTGCAGGAAAGAGAAGTGCGGGAGTTGTAATATCCATAGCTATCTATTTTAATAAGGAATGAGGCTCGATAAAGTCTATTTAAAACTTTGTTGTTTTAATAACTTCAATAAGATGACTCATATTTGCCTCATCATTATAAATGTGAGGCGAGATGCGTATGCCTTGACTGCGAACATCAACACTAATGTTATTTTCTTTAAGGCGGCTTAAGATCCTCTCTTGATTATTTTTAAAATCAAGGATCATGGTGCCTCCTCGCTTTGCCTCTTCCCTTGGAGATACAAATTCAACATCAAACTCTCCTGAGACTTTTTCAATGAGCATTTGATTATGCTGCCGAATTTTTTTAATTCCTATTTGATTGAAATAATTGATGCTATGCGCTGCAATGACGTAAGGAGCAATCGATGGCGTTCCTCCCCAAAACCTCATGGCAGTGTCTTTATATCTAAAATCATGAATATCAAATTCAAATGGATTTTCATGACTAAACCAGCCCACATCTCTGGGTTTGCAATAAGGAAGACGTTTAGAGTTGACCCACAAGTATGCTGACCCCGGTCCACCGCAAAGCCACTTTACCGATGATCCAATCATAAAATCAGGCTCTAAAGCCTCTAGATTAATTGGAACAATGCCAACGGATTGCGCGACATCCAGTATTGATAATATATTTTTGGATCTAGCAAAAGAGAGTACATTATCTATTGGGGAGAGCTGACCAGTATTTGAATAAGCATGACTGATAAAGACCATATCAATTTCATCTGTCAGATATTTCTCCCAAACAGTGTAATCAGTCACATCCTCATTAGAGGGAATGAACCTGATTTTAGAATGAATAGGTAATGCTTTTTGCAAGACAAATCCCATGCCCGGAAAATCGACTTCACTCATCAAAACAACCATTTTTTTGTTTTGATTTTCTTCGAAGGACTGTAATATTTTAGTGAGCCCTGAAGAGAGGTTAATCTGCGGACAGAACTCCTCTTTTTTAGCATTGAATAGCTGAGCTAATTCATTTGTAAAGTGATCAATGACTGGAAGCCATTGATTCCATGGCTCATCGAGAGAGCTGGACCAAGGTTCAAAAAACTGATTAGTAAAAATCGTTTCAGTGTCCTTGAGTGGCCTTCCAACCGAGTGATTTAGAAGGTAATTAGCGTTTGTTAATATAAAGTCTTTTTTGTAATTCTTATATTGGGTTGAATGCTTTTTCAATCTATTTTTAAGAGTTTCAATATCTTTAAATCGGGTGGGTATGTCATTTCGATCTGCTGCAGCTCTTCTATCTCTTAGTTTCTCAAGTGCACTAATTAAAACTTCAAGAGGAGGGCCACTCGCTGTAATGTTATCGAGCTGAGTCTCCTTTAAAGAATTAGAAGGTGTTGCGATATACTTTTCGACGAGTTGATTATGGTGCTGTGTTGCGGCTTTACCATGTAGTTCACAAATTTCTAAGAATAAAGTAAGATTATCCTGATACCATTTTGCGTTACTATCAGTAGCGTTTAAAAAGTCATCCATAAAGCTTGTTCTTCTCATGCAGTCCCTTAAAATACCCTGGTCTTCAGGCATCATATACATAAACTTATCAACAAGCATTTGGGAGTAAGCAGGCTCTTTTGCTAAACATAGTCCCAGTAGAATATCAATGACATTGATTCCTGCAAAATCGCCAGCATTAGCTCCCCGATAAACTTGAAATCCAACATGATAGGGCTTGTAGTAGGGCCTTACACTGAAGAAAAAATCATCAACACTTAATTGATCAAAGAGAAATTGATTGGATTGAATGACATCGATCAGGGATACTTTTACAACTTGGAGCAGTTCCTGGCACATTGGATGCGAGATACCAAGTGAGTGAAGTTTAAGGAGGGCATCTGCAGCTCGTTTATAAGCAAGAATGGCTTTCGTATTGTAATCAAGGAAGAGTTTTTCAGCAGGCAAACTCGTAAAGCTCTTGTAGACTCCATCGACAGCTTTGTTGTGAGTTGATAGATGAGCTGTTGCAAAGCGAGGCACCACACCTATCGATGCACCAATATTCATTGCAAGCCCAGAAGCTTCTTTCAAGGGCGATGATGAGTCTTTAGATGGGTCAGTTATTTCATGTCTTCGACATGCCGCCATGTAAAGCCCAACATTTCCTAAAAGGTCAAAAGCATTATCAAAGCCTTCATCTGTATTACCCTCCGATAGAAGTTGTTTGATGAGATCACGTCCTTCATCTTCAAGTGTTTTTTTTATTTGATCACCCACTTGATTCACATTAATGCGTTCATTTTGATTTTTATAGAGTAACTCAAGCTCTGTATTGAGCTCAACAAAGCGATTTCTAATCCAGTGGTCAAAGGTAAGAGAATTAGGTGTCATGAGTAATTTCTATATATATAAAAAAAGGCTTATATTATCATCAGAGTAGAAATTAAATTCACTAAAATCAACCCTTAAAATTTATTTAAATGAATTAATTCACTAATATTATTATAAATAATATAGAATATAGTTAATATATATTGAAATAATAATAAATCTTGCTATGGACTCTAAAGACTTACACATCTTATCAATACTACAGAAGAATGGAAGAATTCCAATTTCAGAGTTAGCTATTAAACTTAATATGTCTGACACGCCCTGCCTCAGGCGAGTCAAAAAACTTGAAAATTCTGGGGTCATCAGTGGCTATAGTGCTAATTTAAGTGCAGATAGTTTAGGCTTTAATGCTATTGTTTATGTTTTTGTAAGGCTCACTGAAAACTCTAACGATAATGCTGATATGTTTGAAGGTGCTGTAAAAGACTTTCCCGAAGTGCTTGAGTGCTCAGTTATTTCAGGCTCTCACGATTATCTTCTTAAGATTATATCTAATGACCTGTTAAGTTATGAGAGTTTTATTAAGCAATCATTTGGAAATTTGCGCTGTGTTTCTAGCATTGAGTCCACTGTTGTTCTTAAGCAAACATTTTCAAGGCAGCAGCTTCCACTCATTAAAACAGAAAAAAAAATGAGTTTCTTCTAGATTAAAGCTGCTTCTGGGACTAGACCACAGCTCTGATTTGCTGGAACAGCTACTTTAATTTTTTTTGGAAGTGATAGATCTAAATTATTTACATTTTGAATAAATCTATCTTGATCATAAGAGTCTTTGATCATCGTATTAAATTTTTTTTCTTCACCGATTGTGCTCACAGATAGGCCGTTATAGTCATGTGCTGGATAGACTTCAGTGTTGTCAGCTAGCTTGTAGAGTTTATGAATAGATTCATATAACGTTTCTGCTGAGCCTCCTTGGAAATCACAGCGCCCTGTGCTTCTGATAAAAAGTGCATCTCCTGTTAAAACTTTATCCTCTACAATATATGACATGCAGCCTATAGTGTGTCCAGGTGTTTCAATTGCCTTTATTTCATATGAACCAATTGGAAGAAGATGTCCTTCACTTACCATAATATCTGCGCAGGCTTCTGCATCAATATTTTCCATTCCTAATACGATTCTTGCATTGGGATAGTATTTTTTAAGTGGACAAGCACTAGTTATATGATCAGCATGAATATGCGTCTCAATAATGAATTTTAGGTCAAGTTCAAGTTCTTTCAATAAGGCAGTATCCCTCTCAATCATAATATCCACAGCATCAATAATGGCAGCCTCTTTGGTCAAACTATCTGCAATAAGGTAGGTATAGGTACAGCTCTCCCTTTCAAATAATTGTTTAAAAATTAGACTCATTTGATGCTCCTCATTAACCTATAAAGAACTTGGTTTATGCCATATATTCTACATTCATTTTTTCACTATGAACGTAATAATCATAGAGCTTAAGATTTGATGCAGCAAGCTGATCAAGAACAATGATAGCATTTTCATGATATTGAAGAACACTACCGGGGCAAAAAGATGATAATGGACCCTCAACTAGATCAGCGACCGCTTTACTCTTATGCTGACCAAGCCCAAGTAGTAAGATATTTTTCGCATCCATAATAGTTCCTATTCCCATCGTAATTGCAATGGAAGGCTGTGGCTCTGAAGCATCAAAGAAGCGCGCATTATTTGCAATTGTATTTTTAGTGAGTGTTTTTACTCTAGTTCTAGAGTTAAGGCTTGAAGTTGGTTCATTGAAGCCAATATGACCGTTAGACCCAACCCCTAAAAGCTGAAGATCAATACCGCCATGACTTTTTATTTTGGACTCATAATTTTCACATGTCGATTCAAAATCTCCATCTAGGCATTCAGGTATATGAATATTATTTTCATTAATATCAATATGACTGAATAGTTTTTCACTCATGTAATGCCTGTAGCTTTGCTTATGATTAGGCTCTAGTCCGACATACTCATCTAAGTTGAAAGAAATGACATTTTTAAAACTTAGATTTCCTTCATTATATTTATCAATGATTGCATCATAGGTTAATAAAACTGAACTTCCTGTGGCCAGCCCAAGAACTGAATCATTTTTTTCAGTTATAAATTTTTCAATAAAGTCCGCTGCAAAATCACTCGCCTCTTTTTCAGTTGGAAGTATTACTACTCTCATTGCGGATCCTCTTTTATTTGCTTTCCTGCGAGCCAAACATTTTGTACATGAAAGTTTGAGTCAAAATGAGCAAGATCTGCTCGGTACCCTTTTTTTAACTGGCCAATATAGTTAGACACACCTAAATATTCTGCTGGATAAAGTGTTGCCATAGAGATTGCACTTTCTAGGGGAATGCTGCATTTTTGATACGCATTTTTAATGGCATCAATTTGAGTAATGGATGAGCCTGCAAGTTTACCTTCTGAATTAATAATGCGTCCATTTGACTCACTAACCACTTCATCATAAAGCTCAAATGAGGGCTCCCCATGATTAATGGTTGCCATAGAATCTGAGACAAAAAAGAGTTTTCCTTTTGGTTTTTGTTTGAACGAGAGATTAATTAAAGAAGGATGAACATGGTGTAAATCAACAATAATACTTGCGGATGTTTCATCAAAATCAAATGCAGATCCGACAACACCTGGCTCTCGTGCTGAAATTTGGCCCATTGCATTAAAGAGATGAGTGAAGCCATCTAAGCCATATTTAACCGCTTCTTCGAGCTGATCGTAGTTTGCGTCGGTGTGACCTGCCAGAATTTTAAAACCTAAAGAATTAAGATGTTTAAGCTGCTTGATCGATATACATTCGGGAGCAAGCGTAAGCATGACTGGAAACTTATCGAGTGTCTCAAATAGATTTAAATATGAAGCATTAATGGTATTAATATATTGTTTTTGGTGGACCCCTCTATACTTTACATTGAAAAATGGCCCCTCAATGTGAATGCCAAGTAGTGAGTGATTATTATCAATCTCGTTAGAGATAGTGTCAGTGCATTTTTGCAAAATATTTAACGAGTCACTGATGACTGTTGGCATAATACTTGTAGTGCCAAAATATTGATGTGCAGATATTATTGTATTAAGGCTTTCCTTGTCTGGAGAGTTATTAAATAACTTTCCACCACCTCCATTAACTTGAAGATCAATAAAGCCTGGAGACAAGATGCCACCATCTAGTTTTTTGACTTGGAAGTCAGTGGGTATAGCATCTTTATTTACAATTCCAGCAATATGTTGATCTTCAATGAGGAGTGCTTTATGCTCAATAAAATCTATACCGTTGAAAAGCTTCGAGCCTGTGATTGCTTGTTTCATCCTAATTCGACCACATAATCATAGCGATCACCACGATAGTAGGATTGGGTATATTCGACCACTCGACCATTGGCATCTTTACCCTTTCTTTCAACAAATAAAATAGCACTTCCAGGATTGACTTCAAGCTTATCAGCTAAATTATCATCTGCAATAATCGCGTGAATATTTTGTTTTGCAGTGACTGGGTTCATTTTTTTGGATTCAAGAAGTTCATATAAAGAATTGTCAATGGCAGAGGTTATTGAAATGATTGACGCAGGTATGACAGCTATTTCATAAAGAAGTGGCTCATTAACTAGGTATCGAACTCGATTGAGTCTATGCACAAAGTCATCTTCATTTAAGTTCATTATCAACGCTTCCTTCGCGGTAGCTTTGCCTTCCTCTCTAAGAGTAATTCTTGAGTAGGACTCAAGGCCTCTTTTCTTCATATCAGCGGTAAAACTATTTAAAGAGGAGAGGTTTTTGTGAAGAACAAGGTCAACATTTTCAGATACAACTGTTCCAGCACCTTGTCTCTTAATAAGCATTCCAATTTCTACAAGCTGATCTATCGCCTTACGGACAGTGATGCGAGACATTTTTAAATTAGAAGCCAAATCCCTCTCTGGCATAAGCGCATCACCAGGCTTTAAAATTCCCTCTTGAATGGCACTATTTAGTGAGCGAGATAATTGTTTGTATAGAGATTCAGAACTATCACCAGATGGTCTTAAGAAGTTAATTAAATTGTCAGTACTCACCATATGATTGAATTAAGCTGTTAAATAAATTAACAGCATTTTTAGTTAAATTGGTATTTAATTGGTATTATTATATTCTAATAGTCTAAAGAAAGTCAATAACAAGAATATAAAATATTTAAAAGCGTTTATTACCCATATAATAATCATATATATTGGATTAAATGATCTTTATGAGATTAATTAAATACTAATCAATAAATCTTATTTGCTTTTTATTTAGTACCTGTTATATAATACCATTATATTACCAATTTTTACTAGACTAAGTGCTAATTAGACGCTGCAATGAGTCTATTTTGAGAAAGATAAATAACGATGAATACAACTGGTTTTGTGATGACTACATCAATCAATTCAGACAATTACTTTTGTTCAAGCTTGAGCAATAATTCTGATAACTCGATAGAGAATTTTAGGTTTTGTTTTAGCTTACTTGCACCTTCAAAAGCGATTGAAAATTGTAGTGTCGTCAAAAGTTCAGGTGGTTATACAGAGTTATGTCATTCTGAAGAGTTGATTTTAAAGCCTGGTGAACAGTGGAGTTTTAAATATGCCTATGAAGAGTCTAGGCACAAGCCTATGAATCATCGATGGTCACCCCAAGGCTGTTTTTTAAAAAAAGATAATGGAGATCTGATCAATCTTGAAATGATAGATTTAGATCTAGAAAGAATCTCCTCCGTGGCCCCAATTCCCAATTTTTTGGGAGACAAATTAAATTATGAATCTTTTAGATTGGTGCCACACCCTTACTCATGGAATCCAAGTGCAGGTGTTTGTAACCTGTGTTCGCCGATTAATGTAGCGTTTGAAAATCTGGAAATAATAACAAGTGCCTATCAATCAGCTTTAGAACTTGGTAATCGACTTAATCTCAATCTTTTATCTAACTCAACAAACGAGATAAATAAGAAAGCAACCACATCACTAAAGCTAACTTTTCAGGATCTTTCTGATGACTCTGCCTATAAAATTACCATAACGAGTGATGATGTTGAGATTGTATCAGGTGATGAATCAGGCTTTTATTATGCTCTTGTCTCTTTGATGCAGCTTTCCCAAAATTATCATCAGCTAGTCCCGTGTGGTTCTATCTTTGATAAGCCTCGTTTTAGTTGGAGAGGACAGCATTTAGATACTGTGAGGCATTTTTTCTCGGTAGACAGTTTATTTAAATTACTAGATTTAATGAGTCTTTTCAAGCTGAATAAGTTTCATTGGCATGGAGTCGATGATGAAGCCTTTCGATTTAAATTAGATAGTTATCCTGAAGCTGCTACTGAAACTTCAAAAAGAGGAAATAATTTATTAGTACCACCTGTTTTCGGATCTGGATCAGATGCAACTGGTGGTTATTATGACAAAGAAGATATTGATAGAATTATTAGTAGGGCCTCAGCTAACTATATTGAAGTCATACCCGAGTTTGATTTGCCGGGCCATAATATGGCGCTAATTAACTTGTACCCTGAGATGAGAGACCCTGAAGACAAAAGTAATGAAGTTTCAGTTCAAGGCTATAGAGAGAACACGTTGAATCCAGCCATGCCTGAAACCATAAAGGTTGTCGAGTCTTTAATAGACGATATGTGTAATCTATTTCCTGGGGAATATATCCATCTGGGTGGGGATGAAGTAGCGCCCGGCGCTTGGGAAAAATCTCCTAAAGTACAAGACTTAATGAAAGAGCATGATCTTAACAGTGCTAAAGATGTTGCTTCATGGTTTATCAATAAGCTTTCAAAAAGAGTAGAGTTAAATAACAAAAAAACTGCCTCTTGGCAGGAGGCTGAAGATGGCAATCATCATGACGATAAGTCAGAGAAATTATTATTTTCATGGCAGAATCTTGAGTCTGGTTTTGATCTAGCAAGACAAGGCTATAAAGTGGTCTTGTGTCCAGCTGAGAACATTTATTTTGATATGGCTCAAAGTAGAAACTATGCTGATCGAGGGGCAAATTGGGCAGCTGTGATACCTTTTGAGAGTTCTGTTGATTGGCAAATTATTCCTGAAGATGAGCCAGAACTTGAATCTAATATTATGGGTATTCAGGGGCATCTTTGGTGTGAAACAATTCTAAAAGATAGTGAGATGGAATCAATGCTTTGTCCAAGAGTTATTGGACTTTCAGAGAGTGCTTGGACATCTAATGAAAACAGACGAAAAGGCACTGATCTCCATAATTTGGCCACAAATAGCTTTAGAGAATTGTTTGATAGAATTGGATGGGACTATTATATAGCCGAGAAATTTGATATCATGTCAGATCCAGCAAAGAATGAGGAGGTTCTGGCGAGTGAGTAATTTTATACAAATGCTTAAACCTAAAACAAAGGCACAAACAACAACCATGTTTGCTTGGGCATTAATTGCGCCTGCTGCACTGGTTATGTTTTGGATTGTACTTTGGCCTTTATATGAAACCTTTCGACTGTCTTTTACTAATTCAAACCTTGGAACCTTGATGGGAGGTGCTGATTTTGTAGGTTGGGAAAATTATGAAAAAGCTATAGGAGGACGTAAGTTTCCTGCAATTGTTACAAGAACCTTTTATTGGATGTTCCTTTCAGTTGGTTTTAAAATGATTTTAGGCTTAATCGGTGCAACACTTTTAGCAAGTAATATAAGAGGCCGAGGTCTTATGCGCGCTTTAGTAATGCCACCATGGATTGTCCCTATTGCTATTGGCTGTTTTGGGTGGTTGTGGCTTTATAATGGTCATTTTGGATTGCTCTCAAACTTTGCAGAAATGGTTGGGATTACCAATGGACCATTTAGTTTCTTGGCTTACAAGCAGAGTGCTTTTTACTCAGCAGTTGTCACAGATGTTTGGATTGGAACGCCAATGGTAACCTTATTCTTTTTGGCGGCAATGCAAGGCGTTCCAAAAGATTTATATGAGGCTGCTTATGTTGATGGTGCATCAAGGTGGTATCGTTTTAGAAGAATCACTTTGCCCCAAATTATGCCTACTATTATCTCTATGGCTTTGTTATCTGCAATCTGGACGTTCAACTCATTTGAAATTATTTGGATTTTGACAGAAGGCGGACCTCGTGGTGCAACTACTACATTAATTATTGACACCTTCAAAACAGCAATCTTTAGTTATAAGTTTGGTGCTGGCGCAACTAGAGCAGTTCTTGTTGTTTTGATTCTAGGGGTATTTTCAGTAATATATTTAACTGTGCTTGGAAGACTGAGTAAAAAGTATGGATACAGTGGGGTTCAAAAATGATGGATAAATACTCATTACTTCACAAAATAGGCATCTATTTTTCCCTTGGGCTGTTCATATTATTTATGTTATTGCCTTTTGTTGAAATGTTTGTAGCATCACTCAGACCCATAACTCATTTGTTTAGTCGTCCAGAATTAGAGGTTGGTGAAACAATGGGTTTTCTCGACTTTATGAGTCGATTCTGGTCAGATACTATGAGTTTTCAAGCCTATAGAGATATGTGGGTTACAGTTCCTCAGTTGCCTCGCTATATATTTAATAGCGTATTTATAGCAACAGCTGTTACTCTTTTATCAATGTGTTTCATTATTCCTGCTGCTTATGCTTATGCCCGCTTTGACTTTCGTGGCAAAACAACTAGCCTTACATTATTTTTAGCAGTGAATATGTTTTCAGGGGCTGTTCTTTTAATACCTCTGTATAAATTATTACGATCTTATGGTTTGCTTAATACATATTGGGCTATGATTATTCCTGGTGTGGCTTTCCTTATACCAACGGGAATATGGCTACTTAAGTCTTTTTTAGAAAAGATTCCATACGAACTGGAGGAGGCTGCATTTGTTGATGGGGCATCTCGACTTTACACATTAAGACGTGTTATCCTACCTCTTGCAGTTCCTGGTCTAATTGTTGTTAGTGTTGCAATGTTTATTGGTGCCTATGCACAACAGTTTTTATTTGCAATTACTTTTAACCAAAATAGAGATTACATGCCACTTCCAGCTGGCATATTTGAATTTGTTGGATACCAGACAGTGCTCTGGAATGAAATGATGGCAGCAAGCCTTATTGGAATTCTGCCCGTGCTATTAATTTTCCTGTTTATGCAGAAACATCTCATATCAGGATTAACAGCAGGGGCAGTAAAGGAGTGAGAGGTAAGAGTCTCACATAAAGTGTTATTAGATTTTTTTTAATTTCTAGTAACTTGATGTAAATAGAAAAGGAGAAGTAAATGAAAAATATACAAAAAGCACTCTTCTTAGCTGTAATGGGTGCCAGTTTAATGGCTCCAGTGCAGGCTGAAGAAGTACACATGATTATGTGCGGCGGTGAAATCCGTGAAGCTGATCAAGTAGTAATTTCTGCTTTTGAAGCGAAATACTCAGGTGTTACAGTGAATGCTGAAGCAGTTCCTTGGGGAACATGCCAAGACAAATCAATGACACTAGCTGCTGCTGGTGATCCAGTAGGTTTGGCTTATATGGGTTCACGTACTCTTAAGCAACTAGCTCGTAGTGGTCTGATTGTTCCAGTTAATATTTCTGATGAGCAACAAGGCATGTATCAGCCAGGTATTCTTAATACTGTCAGTGATGGTGGAAAAACTTGGGGCTTCCCTCATGCGTTTTCAACCAAGGCTTTATTTATTAACTGTGGTCTAGTTGAAGAAGCAGGTATGGCTTGTGTCGCACCTAAAACTTGGACAGGAATGTACAACATGGCTAAAGCTATCAATGATAATACTTCGGCTGCGGGTGTTGGCGTAACTGGAAAGGACTTTGATAACACTATGCACCAATTCTTAAATTACTTATATAGTAATGGCGGTTCTGTAAATGATGCAGCAACTGGTGAAATCACTTTTAATAGTCCCGAGACTATCGAAACTCTTGAGTTTTATGGTAAGTTAGCGGGTGTTGCTCAGGAAGGACCTATGGGATATGAGCGTTCTCAGTTGACTCAGCTTTATAACGATGGACAAATTGGTATGTATATCAATGGACCATGGGGTGCTGGACAGCATAACGATAATATTTCTGAAATTGTTGTTCCAATTCCTGCAGGCCCAAGTGGTGAGAGCGGAACACTTTTAATTACTGACTCTATTGCAGTATTTAAAGGTTCAGCTAATGAAGATCTAGCCATGGAGCTAGCTTCAATGCTTTCATCTGGTGAAGCTCAGTACGACCTAGATAAGAGCTGGGGTTTAACACCAATCATGCAGTATGAAAAAATGATGGATGATGTTTACTATACTACCGACTACTGGCAGACATTTGTTGCGCCAATTGGTAGTGGTGGTCCAGAGCCAATGTTTGAAGACTTTAAAGCATTGCAAGCTGGTATCAATGGTGCTATCCAAGGCATCATTTTGGGTGAAGGTTCTGCTGCTGATCTAGTTGCAGAAGCTGCTGAAATTTTAGCTGAAGGTAATTAAGTCAATTAATTGACTATTTCAGGGGTAACACATTGTTACCCCTGAATTTTTAAAAGGCATACCTCAAAAAGAGACTTTCCTCAAAGGATCTTTTTGAAGCTTGCTTTAACTATAAGTAGAAAATTTAAATGCGCACTAAGTTTGCGCTCTTTTTAAGGAAGAAAGAATGGCAACAGTAAAACTCGAAAATATTTATAAAAGTTTTGGTGAGACAGAAGTTTTATTTGATATTAACCTAGAAATAAATGATAAAGAATTTGTTGTTTTTGTTGGCCCATCGGGCTGTGGAAAAACAACATTATTAAGAATCATTTCAGGCTTAGAGGAAGCTACAACAGGCGGTGTAATTATTGATGATAAAGATGTTTCTAATGCCCCTCCAGTTGAAAGAGGAATTTCGATGGTCTTTCAATCTTATGCTCTCTATCCTCATCTTTCAGTGTTTGAGAATATAGCCTTTCCACTCAGAGTTGCAAAAGTTAATGAGAAAGAGCTTGAAGAAAAGGTATTTAAAGCTGCTGATATTTTGCAGTTAAGAGATCGTTTAGATTTTAAACCAGGACAACTATCAGGAGGTCAGCGCCAGAGGGTTGCTATTGGTCGCTCGATTGTAAGAGACCCTAAAGTATTTCTTTTTGATGAGCCTTTGTCTAATTTAGACGCAGCTCTTAGAGGAGATATGAGAGTTGAGCTAGCAAAGCTTCATCAAAATTTAGCAACGACTATGATATACGTTACGCATGATCAAATTGAAGCTATGACAATGGCTGACAAGATTGTCGTATTGCGAGATGGGGTTATTGAGCAGGTTGGCTCACCAATGGACTTATACCACAACCCTAAAACAAAGTTTGTAGCAGGGTTTATTGGCCAGCCAAATATGAATTTCCTTAAAACAAGTGACATAGATATTAAAAATCAGAAGCTAACTGCAAATATTGGTGAACTATCTTTGGAACTAGCTGTTGATGTTTCAAACATAAAAACAGGTGACGAAGTAGATATTGGAATCAGGCCAGAAGACTTGATTGTTTCTTCAAAAAAAGGAGGAATTCCAATGACTGTAGATGTTGTTGAGCATATTGGAGCAACAGTAATCCTTTATGGTTCTGTTTTGGGCAATAGTAATTTTTGTGCTGTTTTACCAAGCGACTCAGTTGTTAAACCAGGTGATACTGTCAACCTAGCTTTAGAACCTCTTAAATGCCACGCTTTTGATTCATCCGGTCATTCTCTTTTAAAAAGCTAATTACAAAGACAAGGAGTAAATTATGCGAACTGGTATTGTTGGCTTAGGACTCAGAGCTGGAAATGTTCTAAAGATGATTCAGAAAGAAATGCCCGAGCTTGAGTTAGTTGGTTATGTTGATCCAGATCCTTGCGGGTTATCAATAATAGAGGAACATGCAAGTCAATTAAAACAATTTGAAAGCCTTACGAAAATGATTAGCGAAAGTGAGCTTGATTTGCTTTGGGTTGCTTCACCAAATCACCTTCATTTAGAGCATATTAAGTTAGGACTTGAGGCAGGGCTTCAGGTTTTTTCAGAAAAACCGATAGTAACGAGTAAAGAAGATAGTTTTGAGCTTGCCAAGCTAATTAAAAAATTTGGTGAAAATAAACTTATTGTTGGGCTTGTTTTACGCTACTCCACTCATATGAGAGAAATGAGGCGAGTCCTTGATGCAGGAACCTTAGGCAGTGTCACCTCTCTTGAAGCAAATGAGCATATTGCACCTTATCACGGATCCTTTTTTATGAGAGATTGGAGAAGGTTAGAAAAGTACTCCGGCGGATTCATGTTAGAAAAATGTTGTCACGACATTGATCTATATAACAGTATTGTTGGTGAGAGACCAGTAAGGGTGGTCAGTTTTGGAGGAAGAAATAATTTCATTCCTTCTGAGGCCCCGTCAGATAATAAATATGACAATGTCTATCAAAAAAAACTCTCCTACTGGGAAAATGTTGATAATCCATTTACTAGTGATGCTGATATTATTGATCATCAAAATGCATTAATTGAATATCCAAATCAGGTTACCTTTTCTTTCCATACAAGCATCAATGTGCCTGATGAGCAGAGACGTTTTTGTGTTATTGGTAGTCGCGGAATGGCTGAGGGAGATTTTGGTCGTGGAGGCCTCAGAATAACTGATGCTAGAACGGGTGATTGCCTTGAAGAGCATGATTTTAGCTATCCAAGCACTCCTGGTTCAGGAAACTATCCATCTCACTATGGTGCTGATCAATTAATGTGTGAGGATATTGTTAGTTTTCTAAGAGGTGACTTGAGTTCTTTGCCTGTGGGTCCTAAGGAGGCAATTGCTGCAGGCCTTGTTGCTATGGCAATAGATGAAAGTATGAAGACCAGTCAGATTGTTGATATGACTGAGACTTGGCAAAAGCTTGATTCATTATATTAAAGGAGTTTGTTTTGATTAAAGGTATCAGTTATCTTTCATTTGAGAATGGTTTGTCTAATAATGAGTCTATTGATTCTGCTTTAATCCAAACCCAATCGAATGGGTTTGAAGCACTAGAATTGTCAGTGTCTAATGAGGGCGTCATAAACACCAACTTGTCAGAAAGCGAGTGCGGTGCAATCCGTCATAAAATAAATGATTCAGGGGTTTTTGTAGACAGTATTGCAACAGGAATGAGTTGGGGCATCAGTCCTACTAGTGATGATGTAGAAGTTAGGAAAAATTCTATTAAGCTCCATCAAGATGCAATTAGGGTCGCAAGTTACCTAGATTGCAAAGCTTTATTATTTGTTCCAGGCGTCGTAAAAAGTCCAATTTCTCCTGAAATTGTTCGTTACGATAAAGCCTTGGATAGACTTAGGGAGGCTATTAATCAAATGCTTCCTATTGCAGAAGAGCTCGATGTTGACTTGTGCATGGAAAACGTTTGGAATGGGTTCTTTTATTCGCCTATAGAGCTTAGAGATTTTGTAGACTCTTTTGAGTCTGATAAGCTTGGAGTGTATTTAGATATTGGAAATTTAATTGGTTATCAGCAGTACCCACCTCACTGGATTGAGCTCCTTAACTCAAGAATCAAGAGGGTTCAAATTAAAGATTTTCAAGAGAACTTTGACTGGACTGGTAGTTTCAGTTTTTGTGACCTTGGAGCGGGAGATGTTCCATGGAAAGAAACAGTATCTGCCTTAAAATCTATTCAATACAAAAGTACTATTATTGCTGAAATGTTACCTTGGGATGAAACAATTTTGTCTCGGACATCGGTGGCTATGGATCAAATATTTAACTTTAAATAAACTAGTTTAGAAATAAATAATATGAGCAAGAAATTAAAAGTTGGAATCATTGGTCTTGGAAGTATGGGTTCCACCCACCTGGATATTTATTCCAAAATAAAAGGTGTAGAGGTTGTCGCTGTTGCGGATTCAATCCAGAGTAGACTCGATGGGTCTAGTAAAGCTGAAGGTAATATTAGTGGTCAAGCGGAAGGTGGAGTCTCTGGCCTTAGTGTTAAAAAATATCTTGATGGAATGGATCTTATTAATAATTCAGATATTGATATAGTGGATATATGTGTTGGTACAGATCTTCATTATATTTTTGTAGAGGCCGCTCTTGCCAAAAATAAACATGTATTAGTTGAAAAACCATTGGCTAGAACATACGACGAAGCTCAAAAAATAATTCAATTAGCAGAGCAGTCCACCTGCAATATTATGTCTGCGATGTGTCTAAGGTATTGGCCAGCATGGGTTTTTCTTAAGGAAGCAATTGAAAATTCAACATATGGAAAATGTTTATCACTAAACTTTAGACGACAAACAAGTTTTCCTGGCGGTGCTTTTTATTCAGATGATAATCAGTGTGGCGGTGCACTTCTCGATCTTCATGTCCATGATACTGACTTTGTGAATTACTGCATGGGGTTGCCAGATGCTGTCTTCAGTCAAGGCTACAAAGGTCCAAGTGGAGGCGTTGATCATGTAGTGACAAATTATATTTTTAATAAGACAAATGCATCACCTTTAGTGAGTTCTGAGGGGTCCTGGACCATGCAAGAGGGATATGGCTTCAATATGTCATATACAGCTAACTTTGAAAATGGAACACTTAGCTATCTTTTAGATGGAGAAGAAACGTTAAAGCTTTCTAGAGATGCGCAGTCTGAAAATATAAAGTTAAAAGAAGGCATGGGGTATGAGTTTGAAATTCGCGCTTTTGTTGATGAAATCTTATCTGGAAATAAGACTAATTTAGATCTATTGATTCAAGCAGCAAAAACCATTGCAATTATAGAGGCTGAGAAAATAAGTATTGAAACTTGCTCAGTTGTTGCTGTAAAAGCCTAAATTAAAACAAAATTTTGTAAAACAGTTTATTACTAGTAGGTTCCAAGTTTATAGTCATCCCAAACTTGTTGTGCAAGTGCGCCAATATATTGATCATTGTTTTCTAGAGCTTGCTTTATCCAAAACCTTGCCTCTAAGAAGTTTTTATCATCGCCCTTACCGAGTATATACATTCTTCCTAGATTGTATTGAGCAGGAGCGTCACCCTGTTCAGCTGCTTTGATAAACCAACTAAAAGCAAGTTTATCATTTTGGGTCGCTCCTTGGCCTCTTAAGTAGAGGTTACCCAAGTTATACTGAGCATTAACATTCCCCTGTTCAGCAGATTTTGTATACCACTTGATGGCCTCTTTAAAATCTTGCACTGTGCCTTTAGCGTTTGCATGCATCCAGCCAAGATTATATTGTGCTCTTGCATTACCATCTTCAGCAACTTGAGTCCATTCAAGAATAGCTACACCATAGTCACCACTTGCATAGGCCCTCTGACCATCAATATAGTCAGCTGATACATTTAATGTAAAGAATAAGGAGAATAAAAAAACTAATAAAGTATGATTTTTTGACATTTTTCCCTTTTGATTTGCACGTTTTTACTAATTAAAGTCTATTATAAAATATATTAACATATTTGTATTTATTTATGCAGGTTTGAAAGACTCTAATATGAATAACTAATAAGCTAAATCACTATAGAATATAGTGGATAGATTTTTCAAATTTGCTGATTCATTTGTTAAAAATCTAATCATTAAAAAAGTCATGAAATAGATATGTTGAATTCTCAGTTAAAGGTTTTTGCTTTGTTATTTGTATGCCAATTTTTTATTGGCACTCATTCTTTGGCTAATGAAATAAGAATAGCTGTTGCAAGTAATTTTTATCCAACAATGAAAGCAATTGTTGAAGAGTTTGAGTTAGAAAATTATGAGTCTTCTAAAATTAACAAAATAGTTTTGATTTCTGGGTCCTCAGGTAAACATTATGCACAAATCATAAACGGTGCTCCATTTGATATTTTTTTCTCAGCTGATAAAGCAAGACCTGTCTTACTTGAAAAAGAAGGAATAGTTGAGAATGAATCTAGATTTACCTATGCCTTGGGTAAAATTGTATTATGGAGTCCAGCTAATGGGTTTGTGGATTCAAAAGGACAGGTTCTTTATGATAACAATTTTCGATTTTTAGCTATAGCCAATCCTAAAATTGCTCCTTATGGAATAGCAACTAAGGAAACATTGGTATCAATGGGTTTGTGGAATAATATGGGTAAAAAAGTAGTCAAAGGTGAAAATATAGCCCAAGCATTTCAATTCATAAATAGTGGAAATGCAGAGCTTGGTTTTGTCTCATTCTCACAATTAATGAGCCCTAATTTCTCTTTATTGGGGTCCTTTTGGGAGGTTCCAAAGTCTCTCTATAATCCAATAGAGCAGCAAGTGGTTCTTTTAAGAGACAGTTTACTCGGTAGAAGTTTTATGGAGTTTGTTCAAACTGATAAGGTCTTAAATATAATTTCCAAATTCGGATATGACTTACCATAATGTTAAATGAATTAGATTTATCTGCAATCATTGTTACTATTAAGTTAGCCATAGTAAGTACTTCTATATTAATTTTAATTGGAACTCCGATCGCTTGGTGGCTCTCACAAACTAAGTTTAAATTTAAAGCAGTATTTGAGGCACTCATAGCCTTGCCACTGATTCTTCCACCAACAGTACTAGGTTTTTATTTGTTAATAACACTTGGATCTAACGGTCCTATTGGAAAGCTATTGGAGTCTCTTGGGGGAAGTTCAATAGCATTTACTTTCACTGGTCTGGTTGTAGGCTCAGTTATTTATTCTATGCCTTTTGTGGTTCAGCCACTTCAAAATTCCTTTAGCTCTGTTGGAAGAAAGCCACTGGAGGTTGCTGCGACATTAGGTGCGTCAAAAATTGATCGCTTTTTTTCAGTTGCTGTTCCTTTGTCACGTTCTGGCTTTATTACTGCTGCTGTATTAGGGTTTGCTCATACGGTAGGAGAGTTTGGGGTGGTACTCATGATAGGAGGTAATATCCCAGGTGAAACAGGAGTAGTATCAATCGCAATTTATGATCATGTTGAGGCAATGGAATATGGACAAGCTCACTGGTTAGCAGGAGGCTTACTTGCCACATCATTTCTAATGCTGTTATTTGTTTATATCATTAATCGTCATTTTTCAATTATGAGGAGTAAAGACTAGTGATTGAATGTAACATAAAAATTCAATTAGAAAGCTTTATGCTTGATGCTAATTTTAGTATTCCTGATAGGGGCATAACTGTAGTATTTGGTCCCTCTGGATCTGGAAAGACAACCCTACTCAGAGCGATTGCAGGACTTGAAAAGAGTGATGATGGCTTTCTTAAAATCGGCGATTCAGTTTGGCAGAAAGGTGAAGATTTTTTGGCAACACATAAACGCCAGATTGGATATGTCTTCCAAGATGCTGCACTATTTGATCACCTTGACGTTAAGGGTAACCTCAATTTTGTAGTTAAAAGAGCAATAGGACTAAAAGAAGATTTTATAGAATCCATACATAATTTATTAGAAATAAAAACCCTACTTAACAGGAAAACAACGCAGCTTTCAGGGGGGGAGAGGCAGAGAGTTGCAATTGCAAGAGCCTTATTGACTAACCCTAAAATTTTACTTTTGGATGAGCCTCTGTCTGCTCTAGACTCAAAACGTAAAAACGAAATTCTACCTTACCTAGATTCCATTCATAATGATTTGGAAATTCCAATTCTTTATGTGACCCACTCTCAAGATGAGATGTCAAGGTTAGCCGATCATCTTCTTCTAATTGAAAATGGAAATATTCTTGGTAGCGGGCCTGTAAATGATATGTTAACTCGATTTGATATGCCTTTATCTCATGGTGGTGACGCAGTATCAATAATCGAAGCTGAAGTCATGAAACGTGAATTAGAATTTAATTTGATGCATTTGAAGTTTTTAGGGGGGCAATTTATAGTTCCAGACAATCGCTTTCCAGTTCAAACCAAAGTTAGGATTAGAGTGGTAGCACGTGATGTGAGTCTTACAAAATTAAAACAGGTTGATACAAGTATTTTGAATATTTTTCCAGCAATGGTTCAGCAAATAGTAAATGAAGGTGAAGCCCAAGTCATGGTCCGCCTCCAGATTAAGGAGACCATTCTACTTGCATGCATCACTCGTAAATCATCCCATAAGCTTCGATTAGAAAAGGGATCAGAGGTTTTTGTTCAAGTCAAAAGTGTGGCGATACTCTCTTAACTGGTCTCAACGTTAGCTCGAATCCTTTTTATTGGCCGCTCATCGATGTAGACATGTATCAGTGCAGTAATTGCCGCAATGATGGCTGCCCACCACCAGACTTGATCATAAGAACCAGTTGTATCAAAGAGATAACCTCCAATCCAAACACCGGTAAATGAGCCAATTTGATGGTTTAGAAAAACGATACCGTAAAGTGTGCCCATAAATCTTAAGCCAAACATCTGAGCAACTAATCCTGATGTTGGAGGGACTGTTGCAAGCCAAAGAAAACCTGTTGCAAAAGAAAAAGCGTAAATTGTAAAAGTTGAAATCGGCGTTATAAGAAATAAAACAATGATAATTGATCTAGCTGCATAAATATAAGTGAGAATCCATTTTTTTGAATAGATTCCTGAAAAGTGTCCAGAAATGAGTGAGCCAAAAATATTACAAAGACCAATAATGGATAAACTTGCAGCTGCGACAGAGCTATCAAAGCCCTTGTCTGCTAGATAGGAAGGCATATGAACTACAATAAAAGCAAGCTGGAAGCCGCATACAAAAAAACCAGCAATAAGAAGCCAATAATGAATATGTCTTGAGGCTTCATTGAGAGCTTCTTTTAGAGTTTGGGATGGTTCATTATCTAAAGTAGTATTTTTGATTTCATCGCCTTTAAATACGGGCGAAAAAAGGATCATTGAGAGCGCCCCAATTGCCATAATAATAAGAGCTGTCTGCCATCCATAGGCCACTAAAAACTCTCTAGCAACTGGGATAAGTAAAAATTGACCTGCAGATCCAGCTGCGGTTCCTATGCCTAATGCCATAGCTCTTTTTTCTGGTGAAACCATTCTTGCCATAGCTGGAAGTATGACCCCTAAACCAGTTCCTGCAATACCCATACCAATAAGAATTCCTGCACCTATATGAAGACCCATAAAGCTATCTGCAGTGGCTGTAATATAGAGGCCCAGTGAATAAAAGAGAGTTCCTAATATAATGACTCGAGATGTTCCAAATTTATCTGCAAATGCTCCAGCAATTGGTTGAGATAATCCCCAAAAAAGATTTTGAAGGGCCAATGAGAATGCAAAAACTTCTCGACCATATCCAAATGTTTCTGAAACGGGCTTAAGAAATAAGCCAAGAGACGACCTCAAGCCAAAATTAATAGCCAAAAGTACACAAGCAAGTGCAATTGCCAAACTAATTATTTTTTTATGTTGAACCATTTTTTTGCATTGAAAACTTAGGACAATATAACCACTATTATTTGACGAGCTTATGTATAAGTATTAATATATATTTTATTACATATTTTGTATTTTAAAAAGGAGTCTGCAGATGCGAATATTAGTTTTTCAGCATGTTGATTGTGAACATCCCGGGTCATTAAGACAATTCCTGGCTGAAGATGAAATTGAATGGGATCCTGTATATTTACATCGCGGCGATAAAATTCCTAGCTTTGATAAGTATGATGCACTTTGGGTTATGGGGGGGCCAATGGATGTATGGGACATTGAAGAAAATCCGTGGCTCGTTGAAGAAAAGGCAGCAATTAGGCATTGGGTTTCTGAGCTAGGGAGACCTTACCTTGGTTTATGTTTGGGTCATCAATTGCTTGCAGATGCATTAGGTGGCACATGTGGTCCACAAAAAGTTCCTGAAATTGGAGTACTTGAAGTTGAATTAACGGAAGAGGGAAAGAAGGATCCACTATTTTTAGGGACAGCCCCTAAACAGCAATGTCTTCAATGGCACTCAGTTCGAGTGGCACAAGCGCCAGAAGGTGCAATTGTTTTGGCTAAGTCAGATGTATGTTCAATTCAGGCAATGAGGATTGGAACTAATGCCTGGTCCATGCAATATCATGTCGAGATCGAATCAGATACTGTAGATAATTGGGGGGCAATTCCAGCTTATGCTGAAGCGTTGACAAACACATTAGGTGAAGGCGCACTCTCAAATCTTAAAAAAAATACCGATGCAAATATGAGTCAATGCCTCAGCTGTGCGAGACAAATTTATGATAACTTCATGAGTGAGATAGTTTAGTTAAATTCAAGTTTTTTTTGTGATTTATTTCACATATTTTAAAACGTTCAATAGTTATATATAACAACATCTTAAAGGGAAATAAGTTCTAAAAAACTATGCAAATTGTACAATTTTTTTTAAATGTAAATTTAATGATTGACACCGAAATTAATTCAAGGTATCTTTCCGTTTTTTAAGTATTAATTATTCCTTTTATAACCGAGGCAAAGCAATGAGTGACGAAGACGATTTTGACCTGAATGATCTCGATGATAAAGAGCTTGTAGAGCAGATACAAGATGACCTTTATGATGGCCTTGATGCAGAGGTAACTGAAGGCACCAATATACTTCTTGAAAGGGGTTGGGACGCTAATGATGTTTTGGGTGAGGCGCTCGTTGGTGGTATGAAGATTGTTGGGATTGATTTTAGGGATGGTATTCTATTTGTTCCTGAGGTTTTAAAGTGTGCTGGCGCAATGAAAGGTGGAATGAAAATTCTGAGACCAATACTTGCAGAATCGGCGGAAGATACATCGCTTGGCAAATTTGTGATCGGAACTGTTAAGGGTGATATTCATGATATTGGCAAAAACTTAGTTGGAATGATGTGCGAGGGAGCAGGATTTGAGGTCATTGATTTGGGAATTAATAACCCTGTCGAGAACTATCTTGAAGCGGTAGATACCCATGAGCCAGTTATTGTTGGAATGTCTGCATTATTGACTACGACGATGCCTTATATGGGTGTTGTGGTTGAAGAAATGGAAAAAAGAGGTATGCGTAAAGATGTTCACATTATGTGTGGTGGCGCACCTTTGAACCAAGAATTTGCAGACTCAATTGGCGTTCCTGCTTATGGTCGTGATGCAGCAAGAAGTGCTGAAATGGCTGAAGAGCATGTTCGTGGTCTGAAAAAAAATCGTGCTCACAGGTAAGGAAGTCGCCAGTGAAAATAAAAAAAGATTAGTATTAGGTTGTGGTGCGCTTGTTTATGATCTTTTAAGATTAATAAAGCAAAACCCCTCATTTTCAGATAAAGTCAATCTTCAATGTTTACCAGCTGGTTGGCATAACTCCCCCCAATTAATTGCCCCAGGTGTGGAGGATTATTTATCAAAAAATGCTCATCTTTATGAAGAAGTATATATTGCTTATGCTGATTGTGGAACAGGTGGTGCACTTGATAGAGTTATCAATAAGTACAAAGCGAAGCGAATAGAGGGAGCACATTGTTATGAATTTTTTGCTGGCAAAGATGTCTTTGATAGGCTATCAGAAGAGGAAATAGGAACTTTTTATTTAACAGACTATTTGGTAAAAAATTTTAATAGAATAATGATTAAAGGTTTGGGCCTTGATAAGCATCCAGAACTTTTTGAAGTCTATTTTGAACATTATAAAAAATTAGTATATTTAGCTCAAACAGAAAATGAGCAGTGGAATAAGGATGCAGAGAAGTATGCAAAAGATTTTGGCTTTGAATACGAGTATAGGCTTGTAGGAACAGGCAGTCTTGATTCTGTTTTTGAGGAAATAGACATCCAACCATTAAGTTCATGAGTTAAATTAAGTGAAAAGAGATTAATATTACTGCGAGTTTTAGGAAGGTTAAATAATGTCGTTACTAAGTGCATTTTCTTCAAAAGAAAATAATAAGAAAACAAGTGATCAACTTAAGAATTTTTTAGATGATTTCTCAATTGAGGTTATGCCGCGCACTGCCTCAAAAATTGAGAGCTTTAAAGAGATATTGCCACAAAATACAAGGGTCTATATCGCCCATATAGAAGGTGTTCCAATTGAAGAGATGGTTGAAACTGCAAAGCGAATTAGTGGTGAAGGTTTTGCTGTGATGCCCCACTTCCCTGCGCGTATTATTAAAGATCAAAATACGCTTGAAGATTGGATAAATAGATACCAGAATGAGGCTGGTATTGAGCAAGCGCTGCTTTTGGCTGGAGGGGTGACTAATCCCCATGGGGATTACACCAGTTCAATGCAGCTTGTTGAGACAGAGCTTTTTGAGAAGTATAACTTTAAGCATCTGCATTTTGCTGGCCATCCAGAGGGTAACAAGGATATTGACCCTGATAGCTCTAATAAGAATATTGATCAGGCCCTTAGCTGGAAACAAAAATTTAAAGAACGCACAGATATCAATCTAGCTTTAACGACACAATTCTGTTTTGAGGCTAGTCCTGTAATTGAATGGGCAGACTCTCTAATCAAAAACGGTATTGACATTCCAGTTCATATTGGTGTTGCAGGGCCGGCTAAATTACAAACTTTAATCAAATTTTCAATCGCTTGCGGTGTTGGGCCATCTCTGAGAGTTTTGCAAAAAAGAGCAAAAGATGTTAAGAAATTATTGTTGCCTTTTGAGCCAAATGATTTTTTAGAGACATTGGCTGAGCACAAAAAAGCTAACCCCAGCTTCAATATCACAAATGTTCATTTTTTTCCTTTAGGGGGGATAAATGTGAATGCTTCATGGATTAAGAATGCAACAAATAATTAAAAATAGGAGTAAGTAAATTGGCAACAACAACACTATCATCTTCATCAAGAGAGGTAACCATTGGTTTTGGACATCCATTTGTAATGATTGGAGAAAGAATAAACCCTACTGGCAGAAAAATTTTAGCTGCGGAAATGAAAGCAGGAGATTACTCTCGTGTTGTTGCAGATGCAATTGCTCAGGTTGAGGCAGGCGCACAAATGCTTGATATAAACGCAGGTATTCCATTGGCTGATGAACCGGCAATATTGGCGGAGTCTATTAGACGTGTTCAGGCTGTTATGGATGTCCCAATATCAATTGACTCTTCAATAATTGAAGCGCTTGAAGCTGGATTAGGTGCATACCAAGGAAGAGCGTTAGTCAATTCCACAACTGGTGAGACAGAGGTATTGGAAAGGGTGCTACCTCTTGTCAAAAAATACGATGCAGCCATTGTTGCAATTTCTAATGATGAGACGGGAATCAGTGAAGATCCAAATGAAAGATTTAAGGTTGCTAAAAAAATTGTTGAACATGCTGCTGATTATGGAATCAAGCCACAAGATGTTGTTGTTGACCCATTAGTGATGCCAATTGGCGCCATCTCTCAAGCTGGAAATCAAGTATTTGAGTTGGTTAGAAAGCTTCGCAGTGAATTAAAGGTGAATACAACTTGTGGAGCTTCAAATGTAAGTTTTGGCTTACCTCAAAGAAGTGGAATTAATAATGCCTTCTTACCAATGTTGATTGCAGCTGGAATGACCTCTGCCATTGTTAACCCTTTGCATCCAGAACTTGTCCAAGCCATTAGAGCTGGAGATGTGTTGACAGGTGTGGATGATGGATGTACAAAGTGGATATCAGCCTACAAAGAACCATTGAAAGAGGGTGAAAATCCTAGGGAAGGAAGAAGAAGGAGACGTGCATAAATTATGCCTAGCATAGAGTATGAGGGGTCTTGTGTTTGTGGACAGACTTCCTATACAGCTTTTGATTTGAATGATATTTCATATTGCCACTGTGAGCAGTGTCGAAAAATGACAGGCCACTTTATGGCTGCATCACAAGTAAGCAGAGAGAATATTAAAATCAAGGGTAAGATTAAGTGGTTTTATACTCATGAAGGCTCAAGGCACGGCTTTTGTGATAACTGTGGTGCAAATATGTTTTGGCAGAATGACAACAAACCAACTATAAGCGTGACAGCAGGAAGTATTGATGATTCCAAAGAACTAAGGACTTGGCACCATATATTTACTGAAGAAAAAGGATGTTATTATAATATTAACCCTAAAGAGCCTCAAAGTGAGGGCTATGGCAACAGCAAAATAGACGAGTAAGAATAAAGATGGATGATAATTATCAAGTATGTTTCACTCCTTCAGGCCGCCAATTTAAGGGTGAGTTTGGTGATACATTATTACAAGTTGCACAAGATGCAGGAGTCGCTATTCGTTCACTATGTGGTGGATATGGACAGTGTCATCAGTGCTGGATAGAGGTTTCAGAGGGAGAACATTCGAAATTTGGTGTAAAGTGTGACCCTGAAAATGTAAGCGCTGTTACAAGACTTGAAAAACAATTAATTCAAGATAACCCAACATACAAAGGAAAAAGATTGGCTTGTCAGTCCTGTATACAGGGTGATTTAGTTATTGATGTTCCAGAAGATAGTCAAGAACACAAGGCCTATATTAGTAAGAAAAATGCTGCTCAAACTTATTCAATTTCTAGTTCAATAAGTCTCATTGATTGCACACTAGATGAGGCAACCCTGGATGAAAACCCATCAGCTTCAGAAAACCTTATTGCTCAGCTAACAAAACAAGGCGTTAAGGCAAACATTGACTTTAATCTACTGAGAGATCTTCAGCCACTTATTCATGAATGCAAAGGCAACCTCACTGTTGCAGTTCGTGACAGCAGTCAAATCGTTGCCGCATATCCAAAAGGCACTCATCAAATCCTAGGGGCAGCGATTGATATCGGCTCAACAACTTTAGCGCTTTATGTTTATGATCTAAAAAATGGTAAATTGGTTTATGAGTCTTCAGCAATGAATCCACAAATTCGTTTTGGTGAAGATTTAATGAGTAGAGTTTCTTATGTCATGATGAATAAGGGCGGCGATGAAAAGTTGACTGCTGCCGTTAGAGGAAAAATCACTGAAATGCTCCATGAAGCATGTGAAAATTTAGAAACAGAATGGGATAAATTACTTGAGGTTGTATTGGTTGGTAATCCCATTATGCACCATATATTTTTTGGAATCTCGCCAGTTGAGTTGGGGCAGGCCCCTTTTACTTTATCTATAAGAAGCTGGCTTGATGTTGACGCTAAAGATTTGGGTTTTGACCTCTATCCAAAAACTAGATTATCATTCTTACCTTTGATTGCAGGTCATGTTGGCGCTGATACAGCGGCAGCCTATCTCAGTCAAATGGATACAATGCATACCGAAACGACTTTGCTAGTTGACATCGGTACAAATGCTGAAATCATGCTCTCTAAAGAAGGTAAAGTTTATGCCACTTCATCACCAACAGGCCCTGCATTTGAAGGCGCTGAAATTAGTTCGGGCGTCAGGGCGACCTATGGCGCTATTGAGAGAGTTAGGATAGATAAAGATAGTTTGAAGGTCCGTTTCAAGGTAATTGGTTGTGATGCCTGGTCTGATGAGCCTGATTATGAACTCGTTCAAATGAAGGCAGTTGGGATTTGTGGAAGCGGTATTATTGAGGCCATTGTTGCATTCGCAGAAGCAGGAATTATTGACCAGAGTGGTCTTTTTGTTGAATCAATTGCCCCAGAACTCTTTTCAAAAAAAGGGAACACAACTCGATTTTTATTAGTTGATCAGGGTGATAAATCGATCTATATCGAACAAGTGGATATTCGATCTATTCAACTAGCCAAGGCGGCCCTATCAGCGGGTGTATCAATATTGATGGACTACCTTGATTGTGATCATTTTGATAAAATATTATTAGCAGGTGCTTTTGGTGCCCACCTAGATGCAAGATATGTCGCTTTACTAGATATTATCCCAACATCAACGGCTGAAAAAATAGAATCAGTGGGCAATGCTGCTGGTATTGGCGCAAGTGCAGCACTATTAGATGTTAATAAAAAGCAAGCAATTATCGAGGCGGTAGACAAAGTTGTGAAAATTGAAACTGCTACAGAACCAAGGTTTCAAGAGTTTTTTGTTGATGCGATGAAATTCAGTGTATCACCTGTTAAGCAACAACAAACTAAAAAAGTTAGGCGCCGAAAAAGAGCGTCATAAGTTTATCAAGGAGAATTTTAATGGCTAGAGAAAGAAGAAGACGTCGGGGCGGATCTGCTGATGAGTCTGATGCGAAGAATATTCCTAAAGCGCCGGCTTATATAAAACGAAAAATACCTCACTACAGTATTCTTAGTGATGATGATCTGAGTATTATTGAAGACAATGCAGATACTATTCTAGAGGAAATTGGCATTGTTTTCTCTGAAGATCAAGAGGCACTTGATATTCTTAAGAAAGCGGGTGCAAGCATTGATGGTATGCGTGTTAGATTTCCAAAAGGAATGTGTCGCAAACTAATTCAAGACAATGCTCCAAAGCAATTTACTCAATTCGCTCGTAATCCTGAGAGAAATGTTGAAATTGGTGGCGACAATATGGTTTTAGTTCCTGCTTATGGCCCTCCATTTGTTCATGATCTTGATGAAGGCCGACGTTATGCAACAATAGAAGATTTTAGGAATTTTATAAAACTTGCTTATATGTCAGACAATCTTCATCACTCTGGTGGGACGATTTGTGAGCCAGTTGACTTACCGGTTAATAAACGTCATTTTGATATGGTTTATAGTCATATCAAATACTCAGACAAACCTTTTATGGGGTCTGTTACTGCAGCCGAGAGAGCTCAGGATACTGTTGATATGGTGAAAATAGTTTTTGGAGATGAGTTCGTAGACAAAAACTGTGTGTTAATTAGTTTAATCAATGCCAGTTCACCTATGTCATTTGATGCAACGATGTTAGGCGCCCTTAAGGTCTACGCAAGAAATAATCAAGCAACTATCATTACGCCATTTATTGTTGCAGGGGCAATGGCTCCAACAACTGCTGTAGGTGTAGCCGCACAAAGTTTAGCAGAGGGGCTTGCTGGCATGGCATTTGCCCAACTTGTGAGACCGGGTGCGCCTGTTATCTATGGGAATTTTGTTACTGCAATGTCAATGAAATCTGGTGCGCCAACATTCGGCACCCCTGAAGCTGCCCACATGATGAATATTTCAGGAGCTTTGGCTAGAAGATTAGGCGTTCCATTTAGAAGTGGAGGTGGGTTTAATGGTGCAAAGATGCCAGATGCTCAAGCAGGCTATGAGGCTGCGAATACAATGCAAGCTACTTTAAATGCAAGTGTTAACTTTAACCTTCATACCGCTGGCTGGTTAGAAGGCGGTTTATGCATGAGTTATGAAAAATTTATAATGGACGCTGATCAAGCAGGAATGATGAGAGTTTCTGCAGAGGGAATCGACATGAGTGAAAATGGCCAAGCAATGGACGCAATTCGTGAAATTGGAAGTTTTTCTGATGATGTTCCTAAACATTTTTTAGGGTGTGAACACACTAAGAAAAATTTTAAGACAGCCTTTTATATGTCAGATGTTCTTGATGATAATAGCTTTGAACAATGGGTTCAGGATGGATCAAGAGATACAGCAATGCTCGCAAATGGCATTTATAAAAAAATGCTATCAGAATATGAATTGCCACCACTTGATACAGAAATTGATGAGGCATTATTAGCCTATATGAAAGAACGCAAAGATAGTTTTGAGGATTCTAATGTTTAATACAGTTTAGATCTGCATTTATTAAAATTCAAGCTGTTATGAATTTAATTATTAATAGCTGCTTGAATTTGTAAGATAATATCTATTCTAAAAATTCTAACACCAAGATTCAAGTTTTATACCGCCAATTTTTTTTCGTGGTAATAGACTTTTTTCTTTATTAATTGATTTAAAGCGCACTTAGGAGAAGAAATGAGCGAGTACAAAACAGATATTGATATTGCTAGAGAAGTTTCTGGTGAACACATAAATGATATTGGAGCAAAGCTCAACATTGATAAAGTGGATCTGGTTCCTTTTGGCCATGATAAGGCTAAGATTTCTTGGAACGCAATTGATAGTGTCCAAAAAAATAAGGATGGCAAACTTATTTTAGTAACAGCAGTCACTCCAACTCCAGCAGGTGAAGGTAAAACGACTACTTCGGTAGGCCTTACAGATGGTTTAAATAAGATTGGTAAACAAACTACGGTCTGTCTACGTGAGCCAAGTTTAGGACCTTGTTTTGGAATGAAGGGTGGTGCCGCTGGAGGCGGTTACGCACAAGTTATCCCTATGGAGGATATCAATCTTCATTTTACAGGTGACTTCCACGCAATAACATCAGCGCATAGTCTTCTATCTGCAATGATTGATAATCATATTTATTGGGGCAACTCGACCAATATTGACAGCAGAAAGGTTGCATTCCGCCGCGTTGTAGATATGAATGATAGATCTCTAAGAACTATCACTTCATCTCTTGGCGGTTCTACTAACGGATATCCAAGGGAAGACGGCTTTGACATTACAGTTGCTTCAGAGGTTATGGCAATTTTCTGTTTGTCTCAAAATCTAGTGGAGCTTGAGGAGAGATTAGGAAATATTATTATTGCATATACGCGAGATATGACTCCAGTTAGAGCAAAGCAGATCAATGCTCATCAGGCAATGACAGTTCTTCTTAAGGATGCCTTCAGACCAAACCTTGTTCAGACTCTAGAGGGTAATCCTGCACTTATTCATGGTGGACCTTTTGCAAACATTGCACACGGATGTAATTCAGTTATTGCAACAAAGACAGCACTTAAATTATCAGACTATGTGGTTACTGAAGCAGGCTTTGGAGCTGATTTGGGTGCTGAAAAATTCTTTGATATTAAGTGCCGTAAGGCTGGACTAGCTCCAGATGCTGTTGTTTTGGTTGCCACTGTAAGAGCGCTGAAGCATCAGGGAGGCGTCGCTAAAGATAAGTTAAATAATGAAAACGTTGAGGCCCTCAAAATAGGTTGTTCAAATCTAGGAAGGCATATACGCAACTTAAGCCAATTTGGGGTGCCATTAGTAGTTGGCATTAACAAATTTGTTTCGGATACTGAAGCTGAATTCCAAGTTATTAGAGATTATTGTGAGCAATTTAACGTTGAAGTCAGTGTTACAAGTCACTGGGAGCATGGCGGTGATGGTGCGATTGATTTAGCAGAAAAAGTTGCCAAATTGGCTGACTCTGGTGCTTCACAATTTAAGACATTGTATGATGATGAACTTCCATTGTTAGAAAAGGTTGAGACAATTGCTAAAACGCTTTATCAGGCGGATGAGGTCATGGCAGACAAAGTGGTGAGAGACAAAATGAACTGGTTTCAAGAGAATGGCTTTGGAAATCTTCCAGTATGTATCGCCAAAACTCAATATAGTTTTTCTACAGACCCTCAGTTACTTGGTGCTCCAACGGGCCACTCACTTTCTATTAGAGAAGTGAGACTTTCTGCGGGTGCAGAGTTTGTAGTTGTTGTATGTGGCGCAATCATGACTATGCCTGGACTACCAAGGGTTCCAGCTGCAGATAAAATTAAACTAGATGAAAATGGATTAGTTCAAGGACTATTCTAGATATGAAAGATGTTGGCTCAGTTGATTATGAGATTCACAGAGTTGAAGGTTTAACTCGAGGAATATCGGCTGACTGCATTGCAATTGAGGAGCCTCTTGAGATAATTGTAAGGTATTACAAGGGCAATGATTGGGTCATTGAGCCACTTATGGTGACAATGAGAACGCCAGGTGATGATTCGAATTTAGTGAGTGGACTTTTATTTTCTGAAGGTGTTATTCAGGATAAAAGTGCTATTGATTCAATTAAAGTTAACGCTAAGAATAAAGGGAAGTATGACGTTGACAATTCTTTGATTGTAACTCTCTCAAAAGGTAATAAACTTGATCTAAAGAATCTTCAGCGTCATTTTATGGTTAACTCTAGTTGTGGTGTTTGTGGAAAAGGTACCTTAAATGCGATTGAAATCGCTTATGAGCCAGAAATTAATAAAGAAGGACCTATAGTGAGTATTGGTTTAATTAGTAAGCTGCCCAATATACTGTCAGACAAGCAAAAGCAATTTGCAAGTACTGGAGGAGTTCATGCTAGTGCATTACTTTCTGATAAAGGTGAAGTCTTACATATAGCTGAAGATGTTGGTAGACATAATGCCCTTGATAAGTTAATTGGACATGTTCGCACCAACGAAATGTTAAAACCACTAGAACAATTTGTAATGTGTTCTGGGCGCTTAGGTTTTGACATTATTCAAAAAGCTGTTATGTCTGGTATTGGAATGATAGTTGGTATTGGTGCGCCAACTTCATTGGCTCTTGATTTAGCAGAAAAATTTGATATCACTTTAATTGGCTTTATTAAAAAAAATAAATATAATATCTACACTGGTAATTGGCGTATCAGTGAAAATTTCGGAGAATAGATGTCTAGAAACATAAGTTTACTGTCTGGTAAAAAAGACGATAAGAATAGTTTATTTGGAAAAATATCTGTAAGTCCAAATGACACCAGTGATGCCCAACTTGCGGGTGAGTACAACCTGGGCGTATCGACAATTCATAGTACTAAAAGTTTCTATGATTTCCTGAACGAAGATTTCAAAAATAAAAAAGCTTATGTTTGTACTGGAAGTGCCTGTATGTGTAGAGGTACACAGGAAGATGTTACTCAAAAACTAAAGAATAAGCTTGGCGAAGATAGTGTCGGTGAAATGATTTGCTTAGGTAGGTGTTATGAAAATAGTGCATTTTATTATGATGGTGAAAACTACTCAGGCGATGATATTAATCAATTAGATAATATTTTGGCTGGTAAGCATAAAAGCCTTCCTTACACAATGAAATCTTATTCAGAAACTTCATTCTTAGTAGAGAATGAGGTATTTTCTTCTTTTGAAGATTTTAAAGAATTACTTCAGAATTGTTTTGAAACTGACAAGGATGAGCTTATTAATACGCTCAAGGATTCAGGCCTTAGAGGAAGAGGTGGTGCCGGATTTCCAACTGGGATGAAGTGGGAATTTTGTAAAGCGCAGGAAGCCAAAGCTAAGTATGTGGTGTGTAACGCTGATGAAGGAGATCCAGGCGCGTATTCTGATCGTTATTTACTAGAAGAGCAGGCTTTGAAAGTCCTTTTTGGCATGGTAGTTTGCGGATACATTATTGGTTCAAAGCAAGGTTTTATGTATATTCGTGGAGAATATCCTGAATCGATTGATATTACTAATGAAGCTTTAGCCAAATTAAGAGAATTAGGTCTTTTAGGTGAAAACATTTTAGGTAGTGGGTTTGATTTTGATATGAATGTGGTTGAAGGCCAAGGTGCATATATCTGTGGTGAAGAGACAGCACTTATAGCATCAATAGAGGGTCGCCGTGCTGAGGTTGATGTTCGACCTCCTTTTCCTGTTGTTGAAGGCCTCTATAAAAAACCAACAGTTGTCAATAATGTTGAGAGTTTAGCAGCAGTTGCAGCTATTTTAAAGAACGGCAGCAAATCTTATAAGTCAATAGGAAATGGTCGTTCTCTGGGAACTAAGCTGATTTCTCTTGATGGGTTTTTCAATAATCCTGGTCTTTATGAAGTAGATTTGGGGACCTCACTGGAATTTATTATTGATGAGATTGGCGGCGGGTTTAATGCTGATATTAAGGCAATTCAGATTGGGGGTCCGCTTGGAGGAATTGTTCCAGTGGACAAACTGAAATCCTTAAAACTAGATTTTGAAGTTTTTGCTGAGGCTGGTTTTTTACTTGGACACGCTAGCTTTGTATGCATTCCTAAGTCATTTTCTGCTGTGGAGTACGCAAAGCATTTATTTGCATTTACAGCCCATGAGTCATGTGGGAAATGTTTCCCTTGTAGGCTTGGCTCTACTCGTGGAAAAGAAATGCTAGGTTCAGCGATTGATAATAATCAAAAATTCTCAGAAGAATTAATATATGATTTATTAGAAACAATGGAGGTGGGTTCCTTGTGCGCTTTGGGCGGTGGATTACCTCTTGCAATTAAAAATTTACTCGAACACTGTAGTGACGAGTTTAAACCTTTAATGGAGAAATAGTATGTCAGATCAACCAAAAGGTGTATTTATTGATGATGTTGAGTTTCCTTTTGATGACTCTTCATCAATTTTAGCTTTTACTGATAAAGCGCTTGGCGATAAAATTATTCCTACACTATGCAATGATGATAATTTGAATCCCTATGGAGCATGTAGGGTTTGTTCTGTTGAAGTTCAGCAATCAGAAGATGCGCCAAAGAGAACAGTCGCTTCATGTCATACACCAATAGCTCCTGGAATGAGAATTTATACTAACTCAGAGAGCGTTAAGAAGCTTCGCAAAAACATTGTTGAGTTAGTTCTTAGTGATCATCCGCCAGATTGTTTGACATGTGAAGTCAATGGCAACTGTGAGCTTCAAGATGTTGCTGCAAGCGTTGGTGTTCGTCAAATAAGATATGCAAAAGGTGATAATCACTGCGATCGTGAAAAAGATTTATCTCATGCATATATGCGAATGGACTTGTCTAAATGTATTAACTGCTCAAGGTGTGTTAGAGCGTGTGATGAGGTTCAGGGCCAGTTTACTCTCACAATGACTGGACGTGGTTTTGAGTCTCGTATTACTACTGATAACGACATGCTTTTTGGAGATTCTTCTTGTGTCTCTTGTGGTGCTTGTGCACAAACTTGTCCAACTTCAGCTATTTCAGACGTTTTTCAATCTAAGTCAGTTGAAGCAGATAAAACTGTGCGAACAACATGCTCATATTGTGGTGTTGGGTGTAATCTAGAAGTTGCCGTAAAGAATGATGAGGTTTTATCAATTCGAGCGCCTCAAGATGCAGTAAATGCTGGTCATACTTGTTTAAAAGGTCGTTATGCATTTAAGTTTTATAATCATGAAGATAGGCTAACTTCCCCTTTAATCAGAAAAGATGGAGTTTTAACGCCATGTTCATGGGACGAAGCGCTAGATTTCATTAAAGGAAAATTTGAATCAATAAAACAAGATCATGGTCCAGATGCAATTGCTGGAATATCATCAGCACGATGTACTAACGAAGAAAATTATATGTTCCAAAAAATGATTCGCCAGTTAGTTGGAACTAATAATATTGATTGCTGTGCTCGTGTTTGTCATTCCCCAACAGCTTGGGGAATGCAGCAAAGCTTTGGAACAGGTGCCGGAACGAATTCAACTGCAGATATTCCATTAGCAGATTTGATGATCGTAATTGGTGCTAATCCAACTGCAGCGCATCCAGTAACTGGCGCTAAAATTAAGCAGCAGGCTATGTCTGGGGCTACTTTAATCGTGATTGATCCGGTGAGAACAGAGTTAGCTCGAATGGCTGATCACCATCTTCAACTCAAACCAGGGACTAACGTCGCTGTTCTGAATATGATTCAGTACTATATAGTCGAGGCTGGTCTTTTAGATCATGAGTTTATTAAAGAACGCTGTGAAGGTGGAGAGGATTTCATAGAGCAAATAAAAGAGCTCGATGTGGATGCAATGGCAGAAATTTCAGGGCTTGATAAAGAGGATGTAAAGGCTGTTGCAATTGCTTATGCTTCAGCAAATAATGCAATGGAATTTCATGGTTTAGGTGTTACTGAGCATTCTCAAGGAACAAAGACTGTTATGCTAATTTCTAATTTGGCAATGATGACAGGAAATCTAGGTCGACCTGGCGTGGGTGTAAATCCACTTCGTGGTCAGAATAATGTTCAAGGCGCAGCCGATATGGGATGTCAGCCACATCATGGTCCAGGATATTTGTGGATGGATCAAAAAGATGTTCAAGACTTTTATGAGGATAAGTTGGGTCTTCCGACACCAACAACTCCTGGAAGAAAAATTCCTGAAATGTTCGATGGTGCAGTTGACGGCTCACTTAAAGCACTTTGGATTTTTGCTGAGGATGTTGTTCAGACTGATCCAAATACCCATCATGTCGTTAAGGCAATGCAGGGGCTTGATTTACTTGTTGTTCAAGAAATATTTATGAGTGAAACTGCTAAGATGGCAGATGTAGTTCTTCCCGGAACTACTTTTCTTGAAAAGAGTGGAACTTTTACAAACACAGAAAGACGAATTCAACAAGTTAATGCCGCAGTTAAACCTCTTCCAGGTACAAAAACAGATGGTCAAATTATCGTTGAAATGATGCGTAAATTAGGCCTTGATCAGCCTGATTTTGATGCAGCAGAGGTTCTTAAAGAGGTTGCTAGTGTTGTATCATTTTTTGAAGGTGTCACTTGGGAAGGTCTTGCAGCAAGCCCAATGGGGCTTCAGTGGCCTGTAAACAAAAAAGGTGAAGATACACAAATCCTTCATATTGGAGAGTTTAAGCGTGGCAAAGGTAAGTTTCATTACCATGACTGGAAAGAGAGTGAAGAGCTTACTAAGCATAAGAATGAGTACCCATTTATTCTTACAACTAGTCGTGAACTTCAACATTACAACTGTGCAACAATGACTAGGAGAACTTCAAATGTTCAAATCCTAACTAAAGATGTCATTATGCTCAACCCAAGAGATGCAAAAGCAAAGGATCTCATATCTGGTGATCGTGCAACTTTGAAGTCTGATAGGGGTCAAGTCACACTTGATGTCGAGGTTACAGATAGGGTTAAGAAAGGTGTAGTTAGAACAACCTTCCACTTCCCAGAAGTGCTAATCAATGAGGTTACTAGTGGTGTTACAGATGAAGAGACAAAGTGTCCTGAATACAAAATTGTAGCTGTAGACGTATTAAAAGCCTCCTGACGAAAATCAATAAAGTGAGTCTAAAGGGCTCACTTTATTAAAACCTAATACCTTCTCTCTAGTTTACTTTTTTGAAGTATACGTCCCGCAATTTCTTCGATTGAGATGTGGCTGGTGTCGATATAAGGAACATCATTTTGAACAAACATATCCTCCGCTCTTCTCACCTCTTTTCGACATTGTTCAATTGAGGCATAACCGCTATTAGATCTTCTAACATCTCTTATGTTTTGGAGTCTAACTGGGTTAATACTTAGGCCATAGAGTTTATTTTTAAAGCCTTTAAGAGCATTTGGAAGTTTAGAGGTATCTAAATCTTCATCAATAAGTGGGTAGTTTGCAGCATAGATTCCATACTGAAGTGCTAAAAAAAGACATGTTGGTGTTTTTCCAGACCTAGAGACCCCTGTCAGAATTATGTCAGCAGTTTCATAATTTTTAGTAGTAAGTCCATCATCATTATTAAGGGCAAAATTTATGCTATCAATTCGACCTGAATAGGTATTTTTATTACCCACGCCATGAGAAAGCCCCATCTCATGTGAAGATTGAGTTTCAAGTATTTTCTCCATTTTTGAAATATAAGTCTCAAAAAAATCAAAAATAATCCCACCACTATTTTCAAGAAGATGACGATATTCATTTGAAACTTGAGTGCTGAAAATTAGAGCAGCCTGACCATCAGTCTCTGACGCCTCTTTAATCAATTGAGCTGCTGTTTGTGCCTTTTTTTGAGTGTCAATAAAGGCAAGATTGACTCTTTTAAAATCAATTTGGGGAAACTGAGTAAGAAGACTATTTCCAAGTGCTTCAGCAGTTATTCCCGTTCTGTCTGAAATAAAAAATACGGTTCTCATGCTATTAAAGCGTACCCAGTTTGGTCCAGGTTTCAACAACAGTATCTGGATTAAGAGAGATACTTGTAATTTCTTTTTCTAAAAGCCATTGAGCTAAATCCATATGATCAGAGGGCCCTTGTCCACAAATACCAATATACTTGCCTTCACGGTGACAAGCATCAATAGCCATCGTGATCATTTTCTTAACTGCTGCATTTCTTTCGTCAAAACCATCAGCAATAAGGCCAGAGTCTCTATCCATTCCTAGAGTCAGTTGTGTTAAATCATTTGAGCCAATAGAAAAGCCATCGAAGTATTCCAAAAACTCTTCAGCAATAACTGCATTCGAAGGAAGTTCACACATCATGATTATTCTCAAACCATCTTTACCCCTTTCAAGGCCATTTTCTTTCAGAAGATCAATTACTTTTGAGGCTTCAGATGTGGTTCGAACAAAAGGGATCATGATTTCAACATTTGTTAAACCCATTACATTTCTGACATTTTTTATGGCTTTGCATTCAAGTTCAAAACACTCTCTAAAATCTGTTGAGATGTACCTTGAAGCGCCCCTAAATCCAATCATTGGATTTTCTTCATTGGGTTCATAGAGTTCTCCTGCAAATAAATTTGAATACTCGTTAGATTTGAAGTCTGACATGCGAATGATTACAGGGGATTTAGAAAAACTGGCTGCTATGGTTGAAATTCCTTCAGTGAGTTTTTGAACATAAAAGTCCACAGGTGATTTATAGCAGGATGTTCTTTTTTTGATTTCACTTTTGAGTTCAGACGGCAAGGTATCAAACTCAAGTAAAGCCTTTGGGTGAATGCCAATCGTATTATTGATAATGAATTCAAGGCGAGCGAGCCCTACCCCAGTATTGGGAATACTTGCAAAATCAAATGCGCGAGATGGATTTCCTACATTCATCATAATTTTGACTGGAATATCAGGAAGGTTGCTTACTTCAGAAAATGTGTGTTCAAAATTTAATTTACCTTGGTAGACTTTGCCTGTATCACCCTCTGCACATGAAGCCGTGACCTCTTCAGAATTTTTTAATAGTTCAGTCGCATTTCCAGTTCCAACAATGGCAGGAACTCCGAGCTCTCTAGCAATAATCGCAGCATGGCAAGTCCTCCCACCACGATTGGTGATAATTGCAGAAGCTAATTTCATGACTGGCTCCCAGTCAGGGTCGGTCATGTCTGTAACAAGTACGTCGCCCTCATGAACTGAGTCCATTTCAGATAAGTCATTAATTATCTTAGTTTTTCCTGTGCCAATTTTTTGGCCAATGGCTCTTCCTTCAACAATCGTTTTTGATGTTTCAAGAAGTTTATAGCGTTCAATTTTTTGAGAACTTTGTCTGCTTTTAACAGTTTCTGGTCTGGCTTGAACGATATAGATTTGTCCATCAACTCCATCCAGTGCCCACTCAATATCCATTGGTCTTCCATAATGGCTTTCAATTTTAATTGCATAATGAGCAAGCTCTTCAATTTGAGAATCATTTAAACTAAATCTTATTCGATCATCAGAATTTACTTCGGTTGTATTAACTAGTGATCCCGAATCTTTTTCTGCGTAAACCATTTTTATTGATTTAGAGCCAAGGCTTCTAGATAGAATTGCAGGTTTTCCAGATTTTAAGGTAGGTTTGTGCACATAAAATTCATCTGGATTGACAGAGCCTTGAACAACCGTTTCACCTAGGCCATAAGCCGAAGTGATGAATACTACATCATCAAATCCGGATTCCGTGTCCAGAGTAAACATAACACCACTAGAGCCTATATCACTTCGAACCATCTGCTGAATACCAGCAGACAATGAAACCATTTCATGTTCAAAGCCTTGATGGACCCTGTAAGAGATTGCTCTATCATTGTATAGAGATGCGTAAACTCTTCGTATTGAGGTTAAGATGTCATCAATTCCACTGACATTAAGATAGGTTTCTTGTTGCCCAGCAAAGGATGCTTCAGGTAAATCTTCAGCAGTAGCGGAAGATCGAACTGCGAAGGTAACATCTGAGCCATACTGCTTAGTCAGTTTTTCATATCCATCGACAATAGACTGATGGAGATCCTCTGGAAAAGGTGCCTCTTCAACCCATTGTCTTATCAATGAGCCAGTTTTAGTAAGTTCCTTAATGTTGGTAATATCAAGATTAGAGAGTAGATTGTTTATTTTACTTTTAAGATCGGAATGGTCTAAGAAGGACTCAAATGCGACCGCTGTTGTTGCAAATCCTCCTGGTACTCTCACACCTTGGGAATTGAGACCACTAATCATTTCACCAAGTGACGCATTCTTTCCACCAACTCTTTCAACGTCAGTCATAGTGACATCTTTCAGCCAGACAATATTTTCAATCATTAGACCCCTTATCTATGGTTCTTATTTTTAAGATACGATGCGTAGCAGCTATTTTTGACACAAAATGTAATAATAGAGTTTTTCATCAAAAGTATAATTTTAATACATTAGAAATGAAGTGAGTTATGCATTCCTAAGTATAGTTTAACTTTTGTAAATAAAGTAGTAATGATACTATACTGCTATTGAATATTTTTCCTCAAATTTGCTTTCATAGAGGCTTTTGAGGGCAAGATGATAGAAAAAAAAATGTATAATTTGGGGTTCACTATTTTTTCATAGGTTTTAACAATGGCTACACAACTCGAATTAGCAAATGCAATCCGTGCTTTGAGCATGGATGCTGTACAAAGAGCAAACTCTGGACATCCAGGGGCTCCAATGGGTATGGCTGATATTGCTGAAGTTTTATGGAATAAGCATTTAAAGTTCAATCCGTCTAACGCAAACTGGTCTGATAGAGATCGTTTTGTATTATCTAATGGTCATGGCTCAATGCTTATCTATTCATTGCTTCACTTAGCTGGATTTGATTTGAGCATAGAGGATCTTAAAAATTTCCGTCAACTACATTCTAAAACACCTGGACATCCTGAGTATGGTTATGCTGAGGGTGTAGAAACTACAACTGGCCCTCTTGGACAAGGAATTACTAATGCTGTTGGTATGGCAATTGCTGAGAGAACTCTAGCTGCCCAATTCAATAAGCCAGGACACTCTATTGTGGACCACAATACATACGTTTTTATGGGAGATGGGTGTTTAATGGAAGGCTTATCCCATGAATCATGTGCTCTAGCTGGAACACTTGGGCTGGGTAAACTAATCGCCTTTTGGGATGACAACGATATTTCAATCGATGGCCATATTGGTGATTGGATGGAGAAGGGCGTTCCGGGTCGCTTCAAGTCATATAATTGGCATGTTATATCCGATGTTGATGGGCATGACCCAGAGGCTATTAATGCTGCTATTAATGAAGCTAAAGGAATTCAGGATAGACCCTCTTTAATTTGTACTCGAACAGTTATTGGTTACGGTTCGCCTAATCTTGCTGGTTCACATAATTGTCATGGAGCCCCTTTAGGGGATGAGGAAATTGCAAAAACACGAGAGAATATAGGCTGGAAACATGAGCCTTTTGATATCCCTGAAGAGATTTACGAGGGCTGGAATCATGTTTCTGAAGGTGCAGAGGTTGAAGAAGAGTGGAGTGAAAAATTTAGAGCTTACAGCGCCTCTTTCCCCAATGAAGCGGCTGAGTATCAGCGTCGCATCAGTGGAAAATTACCTGAGAATTTTTCAACAAAAATGGATGAATTTATTGCTAAAACTCAGCAGGATATGCCAAATATTGCTTCAAGAAAAGCATCTCAAAATGCAATTGAAGCTATGGGCCCTCTTGTTCCAGAGTTATTTGGCGGTTCAGCAGACTTGACGGGCTCAAATTTGACTAACTGGTCTGGAAGTATCTTAGTTAATGCAGACAATGCAAATGGAAATTATATCTCTTGGGGAGTTAGAGAGTTTGGGATGGCTGCTATGATGAATGGTATGGTTCTGCATGGTGGATTCAAGATTTACGGCGCAACATTCCTAATGTTTATGGAGTATATGCGAAACGCATTACGCATGGCTGCAATGATGAAAATTGGAACCATTTTTGTCTACTCTCACGACTCTATTGGTTTGGGTGAGGATGGCCCAACGCATCAAGCAGTCGAACAAATTGCAACTATGAGAGTAATTCCAAATTTTCAAACATGGCGAGCATGTGACGCTATCGAGTCTGCAGTTTCGTGGAAAGTAGCTATGCTGAGAGGAAATGCTCCAACAGCACTAATATTTTCGAGACAAAATTTAACGCCAATGGAGCGTACAAGTCAGCAGGTTTCCAATATTGAAAAAGGGGGCTATGTGCTTTCAGACTGCAGTGGAAAGGCTGACATTATTCTGATAGCAACTGGCTCAGAGGTTTCACTTGCGATCGATTCTGCAAAAGCAATGGGTGACAAAAAGGTTCGAGTGGTTTCGATGCCATCAACTAACGCCTTTGATGAGCAGGAACAGTCTTATAGAGACTCAGTGCTAACGCCAGGAGTTAAGAGAGTGGCGATTGAGGCTGGTGTTTCCGAATCTTGGTATAAATATGTTGGGCTAGATGGTGGCATTGTTGCAATGAGTACCTATGGTGAGTCAGCACCTGCCGGAGAACTATTTAAGCATTTTGGTTTTACCGTAGACAATGTAGTTTCTACTGTTGAGAGAGTTTTAAGTTAATTTATTATAGGAGTTTGAGATGACAATAAAAGTTGGAATTAATGGTTTTGGTCGAATTGGAAGAATGGTATTTCGTGCGATTGATAAGGATTTTGATAATTTAGAGGTGGTTGGTGTAAACGATCTTCTTGATAATGATTATTTGGCTTACATGTTGCGATATGATTCTGTTCATGGAAGGTTTGGTAAAGACGTAGCTGTTGAAGGCAACAATTTTGTTATCGGCGGTAAAAAGATTCGCCTGACTGCTGAACGCAATCCTGCAGATTTGAAATGGGGTGATATTGGTGCTGACCTTGTAATTGACTGTACTGGATTTTTTCTGACTGAAGAAGGTTGCCAAGCTCATTTAGATGCAGGTGCAAAAAAAGTAATTCAATCAGCTCCATCTAAGGATAGTACTCCAATGTTTGTTTTCGGCGTAAATCATGATGCTTACGATGGTCAATCAATTATTTCAGCCGCTTCGTGTACTACAAACTGCTTGGCACCAATTGCCAAAGTACTGAATGATGAATGGGGTATTAAGCGTGGATTAATGACCACAGTCCATGCTGCAACAGCTACTCAAAAAACTGTTGATGGTCCGTCAATGAAAGATTGGCGTGGTGGTCGTGGTATTTTGGAAAACATAATTCCTTCATCTACTGGAGCTGCAAAAGCTGTTGGTAAAGTATTGCCAGAATTGAATGGAAAATTGACTGGAATGGCCTTTAGAATTCCTACCTCTGATGTTTCTGTTGTTGATTTAACAGCTGAGCTCAACAGCTCCTCTGATTACGATGCAATATGTGCAGCAATGAAGTCTGCATCTGAAGGTTCAATGAAGGGTGTTTTAGGATATACGGATGAAAAAGTAGTTTCTACGGACTTTGTTGGAAGTACTTGTGCCTCAACATTTGATGCAGAGGCAGGAATGTCAATGGATGACACTTTTGTTAAAATGGTATCTTGGTACGATAATGAGTACAGCTATACATGTAATTTACTTCGTTTAGCTGGCCATATTTCACAATAGGCCTTATTTTATTGAGTTGGAGCATTTGATGAATTTACTAAAGATGACTGATTTAGACCTGAATGGTAAAAGAGTTCTAATTAGACAAGATTTAAATGTTCCAATAAAAAATGGTGAAGTAACAAGTGATAAAAGAATTGTTGCATCATTGCCAACTATCCTTCATGCTATTAAAGCTGGTGCTAAAGTTATAATTACCTCGCATTTGGGAAGGCCTAATGCTGGTGAGTATGAAGAAAAATTCTCACTTCGACCTGTTGCTGATCACCTTTCAACATTGCTTGGACAGAAAGTCAGGCTTGAATCTGATTGGCTAGAAGGCGTTGAGATGGAGTCAGGAGAAGTAGTTCTCTGTGAGAATGTAAGATTTAATGAGGGCGAAAAAGAAAACGACGAGACCTTATCTAAAAAAATGGCAGCTTTATGTGACGTTTGTGTCCAAGATGCTTTTGGAACTGCCCATAGAGCGCATGCTTCTACATATGGCGTTACTCAGTTTGCACCTATCGCTTGCGCAGGTCCTCTTTTGGTTGGAGAGCTTGAGGCTCTTGGTAAGGCACTTGATAATCCTAAAAGGCCAATGGTTGCAATTGTTGGTGGTTCAAAAGTATCCACTAAACTAACTGTATTAGATGCCCTATCTAAGATTGTTGATCAGCTAGTAGTTGGAGGTGGTATCGCAAATACATTTATTGCAGCCCAAGGCCATAGTGTTGGACAATCTTTATGTGAGCATGATCTCATTCCAACAGCTCAGGCTTTAATGGAAGATTGCCAAATTCCAGTTCCTGGCGATGTTGTTTGCGGTAAAGAATTTTCAGAGTTTGCAGCAGCAGACACTAAAAATGCAACTAGCGTTGCCTCAGATGATATGATCTTTGACATTGGTCCCAATTCAACAGCTGAACTATGCGAAATTATGAAGAACGCTGGAACAATTGTTTGGAATGGTCCCGTAGGAGTTTTTGAATTTGATCAGTTTGCAAATGGCACAGAGCAGCTTGCAAGAGCAATAGCAGAATCTGAGGCATTTTCGATTGCTGGAGGCGGGGATACACTGGCTGCAGTTGATAAATTTAATATTGAAGATAAAATTTCTTATATTTCTACAGGCGGTGGTGCCTTTTTAGAGTTCCTAGAGGGAAAAAAACTTCCAGTTGTTGAAATACTTGAGGAAAGATTACAAAATTAATGATTAATAGACGTACTAAAATCTTAGCAACACTCGGTCCATCAACGGATAATCCAGAAGTTTTAAAAGGCATTTTGGATGCAGGAGTGAATGTTGTGAGAATCAATTTTTCTCATAATAACGAAAAAGAACACTTAGAGCGTATTGCTCAAATAAGAAAATACGAAAAAGAGAATGATAGCTTTATTGGAATCTTGATGGATTTACAGGGTCCAAAGATTAGAATTTCAGGATTCAAAGATGGAAGTATAGAGCTGAAAAAAGGTGATCATTTTGCACTTGATGCTGAACTTGATGAATCTGAGGGTAGTCAGGATTCTGTTGGAATCGCCTATAAGGAGCTCCCAAATGATTTAAATGTGGGTAATACGTTGTTGCTAGATGATGGAAAGATAATTCTAGAGGTCCAGCAGATTAAGGGACAAAAAATTCTAACTAAGGTATCGCAAGGTGGAATTCTTTCTAACAACAAAGGAATTAATCTGCGAGGTGGCGGCTTAAGTGCGAGCGCGCTGACTGAAAAAGACAAACAAGACATTATTACTGCGGCTAAAGCTGACGCAGATTTCGTTGCAATTTCTTTTCCTATTAATGCAGATGATGTTCGTGAAACAAAGAGACTTCTAATGGATGCAGGTTCTAACGCAAGTGTCATTGCAAAAATTGAAAGAGCAGAGTCTCTTCAAGAAGACGTCATTACTGAAATCATTCAGGAGTCGGCAGGCATTATGGTAGCTCGAGGTGATTTAGGAGTTGAAATTGGTGATCCTCAATTACCCGCTCAGCAAAAGCGATTAATTTTGTTAGCTAGAGCTAATGATAGATTTGTGATTACTGCAACTCAGATGCTTGAATCAATGATTATGAGCCCTATACCTACAAGAGCTGAAGTTTTTGATGTTGCAAATGCTGTTTTAGATGGTACTGATGCTGTCATGCTATCTGCTGAAACAGCAGTTGGTAAGCACCCAGTGAATGCTGTTAAAACGATGAATGATGTATGTCTAGAGGCTGAGAAGAGCCCAACAGCAAAAGTTTCTCATCATAGACTTCATGAAAATTTTGAAGGTATTGATGAAACGATTGCATTGAGTTCTATGTATGCAGCCAATCACCTAGGCGCTAGAGTTGTTGCTACACTCACTCAGACAGGTAAAACAGCGCTATGGATGTCTAGAATTAGTTCAAATATTGCAATTTTTGCTATGTCAGATAATTATAAAACATTAAAGAAAGTTACTATTTACAGAGGAGTCTATCCTTGTTATATTGACAAAACTAGCGCCGATGATTGGAATGATGTTAATAGTCATGTTATTGAAAATCTTGAGGATAGGGCTGAGGTGACTAATGGAGATATTGTTATTGTTACAAAGGGTATGCATAAAGATAAATCGGGTGGAACAAACTTGATGAAAATTTTGCGTGTTGGTGATGGAAATTATTAAAAGAAAATAAAAGGGTAAATATTATGATAAATAATCAAGAAGAGTTAAGACAAACGGCCAATCAACTTTCTGCGAAAGGCAAAGGACTGCTTGCAGTAGATGAATCTACTCCAACCATAGGTAAAAGACTTGCTGGAATTAATGTTGAGAATACAGAAGAGAATCGCCAGGCATACAGAGGCATGCTTTTCACCTCAGAGGGCCTTGGTCAATTTATCAGTGGTGCAATCCTTTTTGAAGAGACTCTATATCAAAACCATGCTGATGGTGAGACCATGGTTTCAAAGATTAATAAGCTCGGAATTATTCCTGGTATTAAAGTCGACAAAGGTTTAAGTCCGCTTGCAGGTGCTCACGAAGTTGAAACTTGGTGTAAGGGGCTCGAGGGCTTAGCTGAGAGAACTGCTGAGTATTATAAGCAGGGCGCGCGATTTGCAAAATGGAGAGCTGTTTTACAAATTACTGCTGACGGTTGTCCAACTGATTTAGCAATTCGCGAAAATGCTTGGGGTCTTGCAAGGTATGCAAAGATTTGCCAAGAATCTGGACTTGTCCCAATTATTGAGCCAGAAATCCTAATGGATGGTGACCATACAATTGAAACAACAGCAGAGGTTCAAGAAAAAGTTTTAGTTGAAGTCTATAAAGCTTGCTCAGAAAATAAAGTTTTCTTAGAGGGAACATTATTGAAGCCGTCAATGACTGTTTCAGGAGCTGATAATAAAAATAAAGCTGGATCTGAAGAGGTTGCAAAAATGACAGTAAGAACAATGAATCGTTGTGTTCCTGCCTCAGTACCTGGGATTATGTTCTTGTCAGGTGGTTTAACAGAAGAAGATGCTTCTGTTTATCTTAATACGATGAATAGTATTGAGCATAAAAGTTCAACTAGTCTCACGTTTTCATATGGTAGAGCGCTTCAACAGTCATGCTTACAAGCATGGAGTGGAACTAATATTGAAGCAGGCCAAAAGGCCTTAATGGCTAGATGTCAAGCGAATTCAGAAGCTTCAACTGGAGACTATGTTGCGGGCTCTCAGCCTTCATCACAAGAGACTCTTTTTGAGGCAGGCTATAAGTATTAGTATCAGCTCAATAAAGCAACCAATGACTTAATTTATCAAGTTAAAGTCTTAAAGCGTATAATGAAGGGCCCGATTAATCGGGCCTTTTTTATTGATAGGCAAAAAAAGATGAACCAAAGTAAATATTATCCTGTGATTGTTGTCGGCGGTGGTCATGCTGGAACTGAGGCTGCATTGGCTTCTGCAAGGATGGGTGTGGATACACTATTAATCACACATAATATCGAGACACTTGGTCAGATGAGTTGCAATCCTGCTATTGGAGGAATTGGTAAAGGACACCTGGTAAAAGAGATTGATGCAATGGGCGGATCAATGGCACAAGCGATTGATTTAGCAGGCATTCAGTTTAGAACTCTGAATGCATCAAAAGGGCCCGCTGTTAGAGCAACAAGAGCACAGGCAGATAGACTTTTATACAAGGGTGTTATTAGAGAGAAGCTCGAAAACCAAGACAACTTAACTTTATTTCAGCAACCAGTCGATGATTTAATTATCGAAAATAACCGAGTAAAGGGTGTCATAACCCAGATGGGGCTTGACTTTTTTGCTGATAAGGTCATTCTTACTTCTGGTACGTTTTTGGGTGGAATCATACATATTGGGCAACAAAATTATCAGGGTGGAAGAGCGGGTGATGCTCCAGCCAATATTTTGTCAGAAAGGTTGCGTTCATACGATTTGGGAGTAGGAAGGCTAAAAACTGGAACACCACCACGTCTAGATGGAAGAACCATAAACTATAGTCTTCTTCAAAAACAAGAGGGTGATACTCCATTACCTAGTTTTTCTTTTATGGGTAAATCATCAGATCATCCAAAGCAAATTTCTTGTTTTATAACTCATACTAACGCTAAAACTCATGAGCATATCACGAATGGATTAAAGGACTCTCCACTATTTAGTGGAAAAATTGAAGGAATTGGTCCGAGATATTGCCCATCAATAGAGGATAAAGTGGTTAGATTTTCTGAAAGAGACTCTCATCAAATTTTTGTTGAACCTGAAGGCCTCACAACACATGAGGTTTATCCCAATGGCATATCTACATCATTAGCTTATGATGTTCAGGAAGAGTTTGTAAACTCAATTAAGGGTTTTGAAAATGCCAAGATTATGAGACCTGGATACGCAATCGAATATGATTTTTTTGATCCGCGTGGATTAAAACAAACACTTGAGGTCAAGAAAATCTCTGGTCTATTTTTTGCAGGGCAAATTAATGGAACGACGGGTTATGAAGAGGCAGCTGCACAAGGTTTACTTGCGGGGGTTAATGCTGCTCTGCAAGTACAAGAAAAAAATCCTTGGATACCTAAGCGAGACGAATCTTACATCGGGGTCATGGTTGATGATTTAACCACTAAGGGTGCAACTGAACCCTACAGAATGTTTACTTCTAGAGCAGAATACCGATTACTACTTAGAGAGGATAATGCTGATGAAAGGTTAACCCCCCAAGCAAGAGAGTTGGGACTTATTGATGATAATCGTTGGCAGTCATTCAATGGCAAATATGAGCAAGTAGCACTTGAAAAAAAACGGCTCAAATCTTTTTGGATTCAGTCAAGTGATGCCCAAGCTGAGGATGTGCTTGGAATTAAACTTAGTCATGAGTACAGTCTAGAAGCGTTGCTAAAAAGACCAAATATAGATTACAAACTTCTTAGTAAAATCGAAAGCGCCAAGCCTTTTTTAGAGGATAGATTAATCATTGAGCAAGTAGAAAACCAAATTAAATATGAAGGTTACATCAAGAGACAGCTAGATGAAATTGAAAAATATCGTAAAAATGAAAATACGAAACTTTCCTCAGATATTGACTATTCAGAGATTAAAGCTCTATCTAATGAGGTCAGACAAAAGTTAAACGAGTTTAAACCTGAAACCATCGGTCAAGCTAGCAGAATTCAAGGGGTAACTCCCGCTTCCATTTCAATATTATTGGTCTTTCTCAAAACTTATAAAACATTGTCGTGAGTGAGATCAAAAAATTGCTTTGCGAGGGCGCAAAGACAATGGATGTTTCACTTACAGATGAACAGGTTAGACAACTTTTAGATTATCATGCGCTTATTAATAAATGGAACAAGGTTTATAACTTAAGTGCCATAAGAGATCCTCTTGAGTCTATAAAAAAACACTTTTTGGATAGTTTCTCGATTTTAGAGTTTATCAAACCAGGATTATTACTAGATGTTGGTTCTGGAGCTGGCTTGCCAGGTATTATCATTGCAATTATGAAGCCTAAAACCAATGTTTTTGTAATCGATAGTGTTGGAAAGAAGTGTCGTTTTATGCAAACAGTTAAGACTGAGCTAGGTCTTGAAAACTTAACGGTAATAAATACTAGAGTTGAATCTTTTAATTACCCCGAATCGTTTTCCCAAATAACTTCAAGGGCTTTTGCTTCAGCGATTGATACAGTTAATAAAACTAAGCATTTGATAGCTAATGATGGGCGATATTTATTAATGAAGGGTGACAATATCGCTTTAGAAAATATTGAAAATATGGAATCTAAAGTACATATTTTGCAGGTTCCATTTGTTTCAGATAATCGTTCACTTTTAGAAATTAAGATATAATTTTTTATTATGCAAATAGTTGATTCCCATTGCCATATTGACCGAGTTGATTTAGACGCCTTTGGTGGAAGTATGGAGTCAATGCTAAGGCATGCAAGTGAATTATCTGTTTCTAAATTTTTATGTGTTTGTATTGATTTGGAGCATTTTGAACAAGTTCATAATCTATCGCTTACCTACCCAAATATATACTCATCCGCTGGGGTTCATCCAACAGAAACAAATTGTAAGGATCCATCTGTAGAAGAGTTATTGGAGTATGCGGATAAAGAAAAGGTTATTGCGATTGGCGAGACTGGTTTAGATTATTTCCATGTTAGAAAAGATGAGGCAGATTGGCAAAGAGAGCGTTTTAAGAGGCATATTGAAGCGTCTAATGTTTCTGGTAAGCCTATGATTATCCATATGAGAGATTCTAAGGAGGATACGATTGAAATGCTCTCTAAAGAGAAGGCTCAAAAAGGCGTTATGCATTGTTTTTCAGAGGACTTACATACTGCTGAAGCTGCTCTAGATCTTGGATTCTATATCTCATTTTCTGGAATTTTGACTTTTAAGAGCGCTGAATCTTTAAGAGAGGTTGCTAAAAAAATTCCGGCTGAACGAATCTTAGTAGAGACAGATTCTCCTTACTTAACCCCAGTCCCTAAAAGGGGTAAGCCTAATAGCCCGGCTTACACATATTACGTAGCAGAAAAACTTGCTGAGATTCGTAATACAAGTATTTCAGAGATTGCCAAAGTAACTACTCAAAATTTCAATAGACTATTCTTCACCTAAACTAATGATCAATCATGACTCACCAAGATTTATAACTGTTGATGATTTTTCGGTTGGTCAGAGACTTGATAACTATTTAATTAAACAGCTTAAGGGTGTTCCAAAATCACGAATTTATCGAATTATCCGTAAAGGCGAGGTAAGAGTTAATAAAGGTAGAAAAAAAGCTGACTATAAACTTAATTCAGAAGATGTTGTTCGAATTCCACCAATCAGGACTTCTTCAGCAAAAGATATAAAGCCATCTGAGGACCTACTAGCGTTACTTAATTCTTCAATTCTATATGAGGACAAGGGACTTGTTGTAATCAACAAGAGGCATGGAATGGCCGTTCATGGTGGAAGTGGAGTTTCGATCGGAATCATTGAGGCGCTCAAGTCACAATATAAAGAGCCAATAGAGCTGGTTCATCGATTAGATAGAGCCACCTCGGGTTGTCTAATTCTTGCAAAAAAAAGATCAGTTCTTAAATCACTTCATGAACAGCTGGTAAATCACGAACTAGAAAAAAGATACACAGCACTTGTTAAAGATACTTGGAGCAAGAAAAAACATACTATAGATGCGCCTATCTATCAAAACTCTAGATACAGCGTTATTGACTCAAAAGGCAAGGAATCATTAAGCCATTTCCATCCAATCAAAAATTTCCAACTGGGAGACTTCAGCGCATCATTAGTCGAAGTCCTAATTGAAACAGGCAGAACCCATCAAATTCGGGTTCATGCTCAGTATGCCAAGCATCCTGTGGCCCAGGATAATAAATATGGAGACAGCTTATTTGATCAGTTTATGAAAAAGAAAGGTTTAAACCGATTATTTTTGCATGCAAAAACTATTACATTTACTAATCCAATGAACAATGAGATCCAAAAAGTTACAGCACCATTACCTAATGATCTAGAAGAATTTTTAAATAAATTATGAATGCATATATCCAATTAATGAGGCTAGATAAACCTATAGGCATATTACTTCTTCTATGGCCAACCTATTGGGCACTTTTTTTGAGTGCAGGTGGATGGCCAGATTTTGATTTATTGATTATATTTACTTTGGGTGTTATCGTTATGAGGACTGCCGGGTGCGTTATTAATGATTTTGCCGATCGAAACATCGACAAATATATTAAAAGAACAAAAGATAGGCCGCTCACCTCAGGCCAAATCTCACCAAGGTCCGCCTTAATATTGTTTTTTATATTGCTATTGATAGCTTTAGCTTTAGTTTTGCAAACTAATCAACTTACAATTAAGCTTTCATTTATAGCGCTATTTCTCGCATCGCTATACCCCTTTACAAAGCGATGGACTAACCTACCTCAGTTTGTATTAGGGGCCGCATTTGGTATGAGTGTTCCTATGGCATTCAGTGCGCAAACTGGTTCATTGCCTATCACTGCTGGAATTGTATTTCTTGCAACGCTTGTATGGACACTGATCTATGACACGCTATACGCAATGGCAGATCGTGATGAAGATATCCAAATTGGAGTAAAGTCAACCGCTATTTTGTTTGAAAAGTACGATCAGATCATCATCACTTTGTTACAAATCTTGCTCATTTTAATTTTTATAGTGATGGGAAATATATTCAAATTAGGCCAAATTTATTACTTTTCTTTAATAATTATTGCTATTTTCATGACTTATCATCAGTTTTTAATGAGAAAACGTCAAAATGAGCAGTATTTTCTGGCCTTTTTAAGCAATAATTACATTGGTATGACTGCGTTTGCAGGGATTTTCTTATCTGTGGCCCTATAAAGTTAAATTTTGTTGTTTTTTTGCAACTTCTAGTCAATTTTTGAGCATTTTTGCTCTTTTTTTAGTTTTTTTCATCAATTAAACTTGACACTCTGATTTCATTACTATAAAAAGTCCACCAATCGGCAAAGATGCTGATTATCTTTATAATTAATGGAGAGAAAATATGTTAAGTAATGTAACTGGTTGGATTAAAAAATTAACTGAAGCAGGTGTTGGTCTTGTAGCACTTGCAGTTGTTGTTCAAGTAATATTTGGCTCAAGCGCTTCATTCCTTCCTGGTGATGTTGTGGCTAGGTTAACGGATATGATTGGTGCTCTTGGTAGCGCTGGCTTAGTTGGTTTAATTACAGCAGGTTTGTTGTATACCATCTTTTCTAAGTAAACATTTCATATTTACTCAAGAAGAACCCGCCTAACGGCGGGTTTTTTAATATATAAATGAAATAATTCTGTGTTATTTAAATTGAGATTAGAAGATCTTAGCTAATTATTAGCCATTCTGAGTCTTGAAAACTTGACACACTGATTTCGATACTATAAAAAGTTTAACAATCAGCGAAGAATCTGGTTATCTTAAAATTAATGGGGAGACTATATGTTAGATAATGTAATTGGTTGGGTAAAAAAATTAACTGAAGCTGGTGTAAGTATCATTGCACTTGCAGTTGTTGTTCAAATAATTTTTGGTAGTCAAGCTGCATTTCTACCTGGTGATGTCATAGCTAGATTAACAGATATTATTATGGGACTTGGTTCTGCAAACTTGGTCGGCTTAATTGCTGTTGGTTTGTTGTATAAGATCTTTACTAAGTAATCAATACTAGCTTAGTAAAAAAACCCGCCTTACGGCGGGTTTTTTATAATCTAATTAAGTCAAAATTTAAATTCCTCTAAGGAGTTCATTTATGCCTACTTTTGATCTTGTCTTGGCGTCAACCTGTTTGACTATAACCGCACAATAGAGAGAATAACTTCCATCAGTAGAGGGAAGGTTGCCTGAAACTACAACTGATCCAGCTGGAATACGTCCATAACTGACTTCACCTGTCATTCTATTAAAAATTTTGGTTGATTGGCCAATATAAACTCCCATCGATATAACAGCTCCTTCTTCAACAATGACACCCTCAACTACTTCCGATCTGGCTCCAATAAAGCAATTGTCTTCAATAATAGTTGGACTCGCTTGCAAAGGTTCTAATACCCCACCAATACCAACACCACCTGAAAGGTGGACATTTTTACCAATTTGCGCACAAGATCCTACTGTGGCCCATGTATCAACCATTGTTCCAGAGTCAACATATGCACCAATATTTACATAAGATGGCATTAAGACCGTATTTGGGGCGATGTATGAGCCTCTTCTTGCAGTTGCAGGCGGGACTACTCTTACGCCTGAAGCTTGAAATTCTTTTAAAGTAGTTTCAGCATATTTAGATGGAACCTTGTCAAAGTACTGTGTAAACCCAGAGGGCATGGGGACATTGTCCGCAAGTCTAAACGATAGTAATACTGCTTTTTTAAGCCACTCATTGACTTCCCAATCACCAATGCCTTTTTGCTCTGCAACCCTAGCCTTTCCAGAGTCAAGCAAATGTATTGCTTCATTAACTGCTTCTTTGACCTCAGAGCTAGCTGATTCTGGTGTGAGATGGTTACGATCTTCAAAAGCTGCTTCAATAATATTTTTCATAATTCTTAGCTTAAAAAAAGGAAGAATTATATCATTTACATTGCTTTTAAAGCTATTTAATGTTCGTGATGGTGGTTGTGATGATGCTCATAAGTTGCCATTAAATCATTGATTTGATCAGCAAATAAGTCATTAAATTTCTCATCCTTTAAAATTGACTCTGGAAGTCCTTCACAGCAAATGTGGTGATAGAGGCATAAAACCTGAGTTGACTCTTTCATAACTCTATGGAGATCATGGGATACCATTAGAACCGCGCAATTTTGTTGTTGATGTATGTCTTGAATTAACTTGTAAAGCTGCATTTGCCCATCAACGTCAAGATTTTGAGCAGGCTCATCCAGTATTAAAACATTTGGCTTGTTGAGAAGTGCCCTTGTTAACAATACCTTTTGCAATTCACCGCCAGATAAGTTTTTTAAAGGGGATTTAAGTAAATCCTTTATTCCTGTTAGCTCAAAAGTCTTGAGCATAAATTCAGAGTCTAATTTTTGATTTAAGGTTAAAAAATCCTTTACAGAGATCGGTATAAAAGGATTGGCTGAAAAAGTTTGAGGTGTGTAGCCTAGTCTAATGTTATCAGTATATGTTATATCACCAGAGTCCTGCTTAATGACGCCCAACAGGACTTTAATTAAAGAGCTTTTGCCAGCTCCATTTGGGCCTATTAATGTTATAAATTCACCCTCATGGAGTTTAAAGCTAACATCATCAAGGACATTTTTTCCATTATGGCTTAGGCTTATATTGTTAAGTGTAATTAGAGCGTCAGACATCTTTACATTTTATATAACAATTTATATACAGACTCAATATATATATTTTGAAATAGCAAATTTATAACTTAGTTTTCAAGAACAACAAAACTTAGTTTAGATGTAAAATTTGGACATGGCCCACCCACTCATTTTAGTTGACGGTTCAGCGTTTTTATTTCGCTCATACTTTTCAACTATATCTCAGAATTTAACCAATGATAGTGGTTTTCCTACTGGAGCAATGTTTGGCGTCGTGAATGCCATTAAGCACCTACAAAGAAAGTACCAAGGAGCAAAACTCATAATGGTATTTGATGCGAAAGGGTCCAATTTTCGCCATCAAATGTTTCCTGACTATAAGGCAAATAGAAGTCCCGCTCATGATGACTTAATTATTCAGATAGAGCCTCTATATAAAATTATTCGCGCTATGGGTTTCCATTTCTTATGTGTTGAAGGTGTTGAGGCCGATGATGTCATTGCTACATTGTCAAGATTTGCAGCTCAAAGTGATATTGAGACAATCATTGCAAGCGGTGATAAAGACCTCTTCCAGCTTGTCGGTGGAAATATTAAGCAACTAGATATGAAAGGGAAATTATATAGTGAAGCTGATGTCAAAGAAAAAATGGGAGTTAATCCTAATCAAATTTTAGATCTGCTCGCTTTAACAGGTGATTCTGCAGACAATATTCCCGGTGTGCCGAGTGTTGGGCCTAAGACTGCATCTAAATGGCTTGAGCAATATTCTAATATTGAAGGAGTCAAAGCCAATGCTGAGAAGATTGGTGGTAAGGTAGGTGAAAAACTTAGGGAATCTTTTGATTTATTAGACCTCTCTTATCAATTAGTTCAACTTAAGTTTGATGTTCAGCTGCCTTTTGATATTTTAGAAGAGGAGCCTGGAGAAAATACAGAAGAATTAATTGCCCTATACAAAGAGTTTGGCTTCTCTATGTGGTTAAAGCAGTTAGATGAAAAGAATGAGACTGTTCAAATTAATTCACAAGAAAAAGAGATACCAGAATCTCCAAACACTGATGCCAAAATATCGATGGATGACTATACTAAATCGTTAGTGCTCACTGAAGATGAATTTACATTGTTATTATCGAAGTTATCCTCTAGCAAGTCCTTTGTATTTGATCTTGAGACAAATAGTCTTGACTATATGGAGGCCGAAATCGTTGGATTCGTTTTCCTTATTGAAAAGAGCAGTTATTACGTCCCAGTGGCCCATGATTATTTGGATGCTCCAGTGCAGCTTCCAAGATATATGGTATTGAATTCTCTCAAGTCAATTTTAGAAAGTGAGGTAATAGGCAAAATTGGTCAGAACTTAAAGTATGATGCCCATGTTTTAGCTAATGTCGACATAGAGCTCAATGGAATTGTTGATGACACAATGCTTAAATCTTATTGCTTGGATTCAGTAGCAAGTCGCCACAACATGGATGACTTGGCGCTGCATTATTTAGATCACACTACAATCCATTATTCAGATGTAGCTGGAAGCGGTAAAAAACAATTAACCTTTAATCAGGTCAGTATTGATGAGGCAATGCCATATGCCTGTGAGGATGTAATTGTGACAAATGAACTTAATAATTTACTTGAGCTAAAACTTCAATCCTTTCCTAAGCTTGTAGCGTTGTACAAGAGTATTGAAATTCCATTAATTAAGGTCATGCTCAGACTGGAAAGGAACGGTGCACTTTTAGATGAGACATCTCTTTTTAATCAGCAAGTTGAAATAAAGGCTGAGATGGCTAGCATTCAATCAAAGGCATTTGAAGTAGCAGGTGATGAGTTTAATCTGGAGTCGCCTAAGCAAATACAACAAATATTATTTAGTGAGGAGGGTTTTGGGCTTGAGCCAAAAAAGAAAACAGCCAAAGGCCAACCATCCACAAATGAAGAAGCATTAAAGTTGTTAGATCATCCCTTAGTTGACTTAATTCTTTCCTATAGAACTCTGACAAAGTTAAATTCTACATATCTAGAAGCACTTCCTAAACAGATCAATAGAAGAACAGGTCGACTGCATACCTCATATCATCAGGCTGTAACCGCAACTGGCCGACTTTCATCATCAAAGCCTAATTTTCAAAATATCCCAATAAGAACCGAACAGGGTGCTCAAATTAGGTCCGCTTTTATCGCTAATAAGGGAAGCATTATTCTTGCTGCCGATTACTCTCAAATTGAATTGAGGATTATGGCCCATATCTCAGAGGATAAAAACTTACTCACTGCCTTTAATAATAATGAAGATGTCCACCGATCAACCGCTTCTCAGGTTTTTGATACAGAAATTTCTAAGGTGACTAAAGATCAGCGTCGAAAGGCTAAAGCCATTAATTTTGGCCTAATTTATGGAATGAGTGCATTTGGTTTAGCTAAACAAATCGATGTTTCAAGGACGGAAGCCAAACAATATATAGATGGCTACTTTGAAAATTATCCTGGTGTCCTTCAATTTATGAATGAGACAAAAGAGAAAGCGAAATCTCAGGGATATGTTGAGACAGTATTAGGTAGGAGGCTTTATTTGCCTCAAATTAATTCTAAAAATAAAATGCTTCAGCAGCATGCATTGAGGACTGCTATTAATGCTCCTATGCAAGGGTCATCTGCTGATATTATCAAAAAAGCAATGCTTAATATTCAGGATTGGATTGATTCAGAAGGCCATGAGATCAAGATGTTTATGCAAGTGCATGATGAGTTAGTATTTGAGATCAACTCTGAAAAGGCTGATGAGTATGCAAATAAAATAAAATTAATGATGTCGAATGCTTTAAAGCTGCACATCCCCCTTGAGGTTGATATTGGTATTGGATCAAATTGGCAAGAGGCTCATTAGCTTTAAAGTAGATGTTTTACAGCGGACGCTGAAAGTATAATTTGAGCCTAGTTTAATATTAAGAAAATACTAATCTAGAAAATAATAGAAATCATTCGCAAGATTATATGAAAGATCAATTACAAGACTTACTTAAAAAATGTATCCAGGATCTTATTAATGAAGGGCTAATTAATGAGATGCCCCCTAAAGTAAGGCTCGATCATACAAAAGACAAAAGTCACGGTGATTATGCAACTAATATTGCATTGATGCTTGCCAAACAAGCCAAAACCAGCCCTCTTGAGCTTGCAAAAATTATTGTTAATCAACTAGAGGATGCAAGTTTTATTAAAAAAACTGAAATTGCTGGCCCTGGGTTTATTAATTTTTTCCTTTCGGATGCATCCAGTACCTCGATAGTAAGTGAGATTATTGAGCTGGGTGAAATGTATGGTAAATCAGAAATTGGTAAAGGCCAAAGTATTCTTTTAGAGTATGTTTCAGCCAATCCAACTGGACCGCTTCATGTTGGCCATGGAAGAGGCGCAGCATATGGTGCGACAGTATCTAACTTGTTAAGAAATATTGGTTTTAAGGTTGATAATGAGTATTACGTAAATGACGCCGGCAGACAAATGGATATTTTAACGGTGAGCATATTTTTACGATACTTATCCCTTTGTGGAGAGCAAATAAGATTTCCTGATAATGGTTACCAAGGCCAATATATCAATGATATTGCCGATAGTATTGTTGTTGAAAGTGGTGAGTCTTTTAAACAGAGTGCAGATATAGTTTTTGAAAATATTTGTAAAGATGGCATTGAGGGTGGAGACAAAGAGTCCCATATTGATGAGTTAATTGTCAGAGCAAAAGACTTATTAGGCGACAATTTTCAGACTATTTTTCAAGTCGGTATCGAAAGTATTCTTGGTGGTATAAAAGATGATCTTGCTGATTTTGGAGTGCGCTTTGAAAAATGGTTTTCAGAGCAATCATTAATCGATAGTGGTCTTTCAGAGTCTTGCATTACAAGACTAAAAGATAGTGGACATATTTATAAAAAAGATGGGGCACTTTGGTTTAAAACGACAAACTATGGAGATGAAAAAGATCGTGTTGTCGTTCGTGACAATGGAAATCATACTTACTTTGCTTCTGATATCGCTTATCACCTTGAAAAATTAGAGCGTGGTTACGACAAAATTATTAATGTTTGGGGGGCGGACCATCATGGCTATATCCCAAGGGTCAAGGCTTCTATAGGAGCCTTGGGTCATAAACCTGATAAATTAGAAATTCTGTTGGTTCAATTTGCTAATCTATATCGTGGTGGCCAAAAAGTACAAATGTCAACTCGAAGTGGTTCTTTTGTAACTCTTGAAGATTTAAGAAAGGAAGTGGGAAATGATGCAGCTCGTTTTTTTTACATTCTTAGAAAATCCGAGCAGCATATGGATTTTGATTTAGATTTGGCTAAATCAAAAACAAATGAGAACCCAGTCTTCTATATTCAATATGCACATGCACGAATTTGCTCTGTTTTTAGACAAGCAAATGAAAAAGGTTTTGAGTCAAATCTTGAAGATGCGAACTTATCCCTTTTAACAGAAGAGGTTGAAAAAAATATTCTAAGAGAGCTTAGTCGTTATAAAAGTGTTATTGAGTCGGCAGCGATTCAGTATGAGCCCCACCAACTTGCTTACTATCTCCGTGACTTAGCTACTCAGTTCCATAGTTACTATAATGCTTGCACATTTATTTTGGAAGACCAAGATCTGACTCAAGCTAGACTATCACTTATTCATGCAGCGAAACAGATCTTAAGAAATGGACTCTCTATTCTTGGGGTGGGCGCTCCTGAGTCAATGTGAATGATCAAAAACAAAGAGACCAAGCGTTAAATATTGAGAGCTCATTTATTGTTCAAGCCCCAGCGGGCTCTGGAAAGACTGAACTTATCACGCAAAGATATTTAAAATTATTGGGCTCTTCTGAAGAACCAGAAAATATCTTAGTTATGACATTCACTAATAGGGCAGTCGATGAGTTAAAGCTCCGAATTGTAAGTGCTTTAAGTGATGCACAAGTGGAGCCACCTAAGGAGCCTCATAAACTTATAACCTATAATCTTGCTTTACGGGTTTTAAATCAATCAAAGAAAAGAAACTGGGACCTTCTTAGGCACCCTTCACGGCTGAAAGTCATTACCATTGATTCATTATCTAATTTGATAGTTTCAAGGTTCCCATCTCTTGATCAATTGATTCCCCACAGAACAATCATCGACTCCTATGAGTACGAATTTATTTATCGTCAGGCCGCAGAAAATACTTTGCTATTGATCAATGATGATGAATATAAATCAAGCGTTTCCTCAGTCTTACTATCTCTTGATAATCATGTTGATAGATTTTATCGCCTCATAGAGGAGATGCTTGCTAAAAGAGAACAATGGCTACCAAGGCTATTCATTGATGGCGCTTTAGATATCAGCTCACTGGAGAGCATCTCAAAAACATTAATAACTGACTATCTAGAAGATCTTCGAGGTATTGCTCAAAATGCTCTTGGAGATAATTTTTTTAGTCTGTTAAAGGTTAGCAAGAGGGAAGATATCTCACAGATTTCAAAACTCCCTGGGTCAAGTATTAAAGACTTAAAGGATTGGAGGGCTATTGCTGATATTCTGATTACAAAAAGTTCAAAAAACTGGAGAAAGAAAATTGATGTAACTATTGGCTTCCCAGCTGAAATGAAAGATGAAAAAAATCAGTTAAGAAAATTTATTGATGGCCTATATTCTGAGTTTGAGCTTAAAAAATTGCTCATTAATTTACATAATTTACCCAGTGAACACTTTCCTGAATTTACAAAAAAATATATTACTGACATAGCACAGGTACTAAAGTTGAGCGTTGCAGAGCTTAAAGTTATTTTTGATGAAAAAGGCCTTCAAGATTTCTCTGAAGTCAGTTTGCAGGCGATAAATGCGCTTGATACTCGAGAGGAATTAACTGACATCGCTTTGTTACTAGACTATCAAATTAAACATGTCCTTGTAGACGAGTTTCAAGATACTTCTTATTCACAATTAAATTTAATTCAAAAGCTTGTCGAAGGTTGGCAGCAGGATGACGGTAAAACCATTTTTTTTGTTGGTGACCCAATGCAGTCTATCTATAAGTTTAGAGAGTCACAAGTTGGAATATTTCTTGAGGTCGTCAGAAGTGGTATTGCGAACCTTGACATTAAACCCCTCATTTTAAGTACTAACTTTAGATCAACTCAAAGTATTGTTAGAGAAAATAATGAGATTTTTGCTAACATCTTTCCAAATGAAGATAATTTAATTCTTGGTTCTATTCATTACTCAAAATCGACTCCATTTTCGAAAGAAGAGCAAAAAAATGCTATATCCTTTTATGTATTTAGTCCAAATCAGGATCAAGAAGAGGCAGAAGAGATAGTAAAAATTATTCAACAATCTCTTCTTAGAAATCAAGAGAAAGAAATAGCTGTTCTTGTCAGATCAAGATCTCATTTAAGCCAAGTGAGTTCAGCGCTTCAAAAAAATAATATAAATTTTGAATCATTAAAGACTGAGTCCCTTCGATCGAATCTTTTTACTAGGGATTTATTAAGTTTAACAAGGGCTCTTCTTAGTTTGAGCGATAAGCTAGCATGGCTTTCAATCCTCAGGGCTCCATGGTGTGGCCTGAAACTAAAAGACTTATTGGCGCTTAGTAAGACATCAGATCAAACCATTTTTAATCAATTAATGAATGTAGAGTCAGTTCAAAATCTGAGTGATGATGGGATCAAAAGGGCACAACACATTTTCCTGGCTACAAAAGAAGCCATTTTTTCTGAGGGTAAATTTACCTTTGTTGAGCGCTTTTCATTTGTATTAGAAATGCTTTATAAAGACCATTATTTAGAAGAGCAAGAAAAAAATATTAAAACTCAGTTTCTTAAACTACTTAATCATTGTGAGTCGAATCAAGTTTTGAATATCAAAACGATTGAGTCAATGCTTCAAGATTTATATGCACCATCAAGAAGTTCAAATTTGAAATTGATGACTATCCACCAAGCCAAGGGTTTGGAATTTGATATAGTCATTATTCCTGGTTTAGGCAAAAAGGGCAGGAATGACAACCTTCCATTAATGCAAATGCAAGAGTTTTCAGATAATCATGTTTTATTGGCTCCCATAAAGCCGACAGATGAAGATAGCGAGAGTGAGACATATCTATACTTGCAGTATTTAAAGAAGCAACAATCACACTTTGAGTTAATGAGGCTCCTTTATGTTGCAATGAGTAGGGCCAAACAAGAAGTCCATTTATTAGGCGCTCTATCAAAAAGTGGAAAGCCTACAACTGGTTCATTTCTATCATTATTGAGTGACTACTATGAGGACAATGTCATTCATATCAATAGTCAAAATGAGTCTAGTTTAGAAATAGAACAACCTCCAAAACTCCTGCGCAACAAAATCTTAATGCCACCTCTGGTTAGAAAGCAAAACTATGTAGATGATTTAAACAACTCTCCAAAAGCATTTGATTTAATTTATCAAGGTGCTCTGGGTACTATTGTTCACTTCTATCTAGAGCACGCTGAATTTAATCCATCATCGCTAAGTGTTGATACAATGCTTAGAGAGAGGGGAGTGCCATCAAGATTACTCAATTCTTTGTCTGATACAATTTTAAGCCTCCTAAAAAATACCAAGCGTGATAAAAACTTTGAGTGGATTTTTAAGTATAGAGAGTCAACAGAAGTTGAGTCAGAATTTAGTAACTCAACCCAAACGATTATTGTTGATCGATTATTTGTTGAGGATGGAGTTTTGTGGATTATAGACTTTAAGACCTCCTCTCTTCATGAAGGTGAAAATATTAATGCATTTATTGAGAGGCAAAAAAATGCTCACCAGGGGCAAATTGAAAACTACAAGGGCGTTCTTGAAGAGTTTTTTCAGCTTCCATCAAAATCGGCACTCTATTGTCCAGCAGCCAGCCAGTTAATATTTCTATAAAGCTATCCCTAAAAAAATTGCTGGACAAAGGATTCAATTCCTCCTATGATGGCATCCAATTCTTCAAATAATTATATATATGTCAAAGCGAAGTAATGATGTTGGCTGGATAGACTATACCCAGAAGTATGGTGATCGTGAAATACGAACTGTGAACCCAGACATTCAAAGTGGCTCTACAGTACTATTCAATAATTTTGAGGATATGCAGCTAGCCCTAGAGGGTAATTATCCAGGCGTAGATTATGGAACACATGGTCTGTCTACTCAAAAAGCCTTTGAAGAGGCAATATGTAAGCTTGAAAATGGTCATAGAACCTATGCATTTCCATCAGGGATTAATGCAATAACAAGTACTTTGATGGCTTTTACTCAAAGTGGTGATGAGGTTTTAGTTTGTGATAATGTGTATGGCCCAACCTCAAGGTTTTGTCATAAGATTCTTTCTAAATATGATGTAAAAACAACGCATATTCCATCAGATATTGGATCTAAGATTAGTAGCTATATTACCAAAAAAACTAGGCTAATATTTCTAGAGTCTCCAGGTTCGAATACATTTGAAATGCAAGATATTGTAGAAGTAGTAAAGGCTGCAAAAAAAGCAGGCATTATGACTATCATTGACAGCACCTGGGCTACTCCTTTGTATCTAAAGCCTCTTGATCTAGGGGCTGATATTGCAATTCAATCAGTCACTAAATATATATGTGGTCACGCAGATATGCTAATGGGCTGCGCAACGGTTAATAAGCAGTATGCTGACGAATTTGCAGACTATTTTAAGACTGTTGAGAATTACACAAACCCTCAAGACTGTTATGTTGCGCTTAGGGGCCTGAGAACTCTTAAGGTTCGATTGGAGGCTCATGAGAACTCGGCAAATGAGGTTGCTAGGTGGCTTGATGAGCAAGATATAGTAGATTGTGTCATTCATCCTAGCCTAGAGTCACACCCCCAACATGGATTATGGAAGAGAGATTTTTCAGGATCTTCAGGCTTATTTTCATTTACATTTAAAGAGGCTTATAGCGCAGATCAAATTGCGTTATTTATTAATTCGCTTGAGATGTTCGCCCTTGGTTTTAGCTGGGGAGGCTATAAAAGTTTGTTAACTGCTAGACCATATAAGAGAGATGGCCAATGGGTTCATGATGGCAAGCATGTAATTCGTCTGAGTATAGGACTTGAAGATACAACTGACCTTATTGAGGATTTAAAACAGGGCTTCTCACATTTAAGCTAGGGTGACTGACAGTCTAAGATTTATCCCTTTTATCGTTAATAACCGTGATTCGTTGCATATGCCTTAATTCAGGCAAGTAGTCACATACCGCATAATGCTGGGTTATTCGATTATCCCAAATGGCAACAGAGTCATCTTCCCAGTGAAACCTCACTTGGAACTCAGGCTTATTCATATGCTGATATAAAAACTGCAACACATGATCACTTGGACCTTGATTTTCATTAACGATATTTCGTGTAAATGACTGATTAACATTAATATATTTAAGGCCAGAAATTGGGTGAGTATCTATGACTTTATGAACTGCTGAGCCAACAGATTTCAGAGCATTATTAATTGACTCAACGCCACCTTCTTTATAGTAATCGTTGCGAAATGTCCCCATATCATGGATCGCCTCAAGGCCCTCCAAATAATCTTTCCAGCCATCTGGTAGCTGATCATAGGCAGCACTCATGCTTGCCCAAAGTGTATCACCACCAGACTTAGGAACTTTTATCCCATGGAGTATGCTAGCAAAAGGCGGATTTGCTTTAAAAGTCAAATCTTTATGCCAGTCAGCAGTATCAGGCCTATTATTAGCATCATTCCTCAGTAAAACAATACTTTGATAGCCATCTACATGAGGATAAACGGGGTGCCCAGGATCAATCTCTCCAAGACTTTCTGCTAATTTAAGATGTGAGTCTGGCGAAAGGTTTTGATTTCTAAAAAAAATGACCTGATGTTTAATAAGAGAGTTATATACTTGCTCGATAGCATCATCATTTAATTCATCATTAAGAGAGATACCTGAAATCTCAGCTCCAATTGATGGCGTGAGTGGTCTAACCTCAAACATTCATAACTCCAATAAGATTTTGTTGCATTATAAAAGAAAAAAACTGATTAGAATTAACCATTCTTCTTTAGCCACCACAAGAGCAGAACCAATTGCATTAAAAGAAGTGGGATCACCGAAAGAAGAACAACTTCCCAGCTAAAATTAAATACAAACCATCCCGCTGAGAGTGCAGCAAGGGCTTGTAGACCAAATATTAAAAAATCATTGATAGATTGAACTTTAAACTTTTCATTCTCATTGTAAGACCTTGGGAGTAAATTTGTACCACCAATAAATAGAAAATTCCATCCCAGTCCTAGCAGCACCAATGACCACCAATAATTAGTAAGTGCATGGCTCATAAAGGCAATGATTACCGAGATAAAGAATAATAAAATGCCTAAAAGCATCATACGGGTTAACCCTATATATCGAACAATTATTGCAGTGAATAGAGAAGGGAGAAACATTGCAATGACATGACTTTGCAGAACTACCTTAGTATGGTGAAGAGAGTGGCCATCCATGACGTGCATACTTACAGGAGTCGCAGTCATAATGAAACTCATAACGACATATCCAGTAGTTGCTGCACATACAGCGACTATAAAAGATCCTTGTTTGACAATCTCGACTAATGATCTTTTTGACTCATCTACTTGCTCTTTAAACTTAACAGCTGGCTGAAAAAAAGTCATCAAAATGAAAGCAATTACAAATAAAAACGCCAGCAGAACGAAAGATCCCACAAAGTCAGTCTCAAAATAATTCTTGCCTAAAGTTGCAACTTCGGTTCCAAGGAAGGCTGAAATTAATCCACCAAGAAGAACAACCGCAGTAGCTGACGGTCTTTTTTCAGGTTCAACACTCTCAATGGCAGCGAACCTAAATTGCATCATGGTTGCCACACTGGCGCCAAGGCAGAAGCTAGAAAAGCTAAAAAGAAAAAACATTTCTTTAGTGATTGAAAAGATACAAAGAGAAATCAATAAAATTGTGTAAAGGCAGGCACTTAAAAAAACCTTTTTTCTGCCAAATACTGACATCAGTCTTATCACTGGAATAACACTTACCGCAGTTCCTACAACAATAGTCGCAACAGGTAAAGTAGACAGGCTTTTTACTGGTGAAAGGTTACTACCAATAATGCCCGCTACAAAAACAATAAAAACACTCAGAGACATAAACAAGGACTGACAAGCGGTCAGTATCCATACATTTTTTGGTAGGTTAAACATTCAGATGTATCCTTTATGAGATAGATATTACTTCTTAAGAGGTCGTTTCCATTTACTAATGGTGGACTGCTTATTTCGACTCAGAGTGAGTTGACCGTCTGGCGTATTCTGAGTTATAGTGGAGCCAGCACCAATTGTTGCATTTTTCCCGATAGTGACCGGGGCGACCAACTGACTGTTGGAACCTACAAAAGCCCCATCTTTAATCTCAGTTTGAAATTTATTAATACCATCATAGTTACATGTAATAACGCCAGCCCCAACATTGACATCGTTTCCTATCTTGCTATCGCCAATGTAGCTTAAATGTGAGACTTTTGAATTATTCTCAATAGATGACTTTTTAACTTCAACAAAGTTACCAATTTTTGAATGATTACCTATCTTAGTTTCAGGACGTATTCGTGCGAAAGGGCCAATCGAAGCATTGGATCCAATGACAGCATTTTCAATAATTGAGTTTGCGAGTATATGAGTATTATCGCCGATTTTAGACGCTTTTATAATACAATTAGGCGAAATTAAAACATTTTTACCTAAATCATTATCACCTTCAAATACCACATTCACATCTATAACGCAGTCATCTTTAAAGCTCAACTCACCTCGACAATCAAATCGTTTTGGATCCATGATGGTTAAACCTTTTGACATTAAATCACTAGCTTTATTCTGTTGGTATGCTCTTTCAGCTTGTGACAATTGATTTTTGTCGTTAATTCCCATAACTTCTGCCACACTTTCACATATAAATGAAGCAATATTAACATTATCTTTAACTGCTTTTTCAACTATATCAGTCAGATAAAGCTCTCCTTGGGAATTATTTGGCTCTAATTCTTTTAAATATTTTTTTAAGATTGAGCCTCTGATTGCCATGATCCCTGTATTAATTTCTCTGACCTGAAGTTCATCTTTGCTCGCATCTTTTTGTTCAACAATTGACAAAATAGAATTATTTGAATCCCTAATAATTCTGCCATACCCAAAGGGATTTTCCATCATAACACTCAACAGGGAAAAGCCTGAAGATTCTGCTTTGTCAGTCAGTATTTGAAGTGTCTCAGTTTTGATAAGGGGCACATCACCATATAAAATTAAACAGATTAAGTTGTCATTGATATGAGGGATTGCTTGTTTAACAGCATGACCTGTTCCAAGCTGCTCTTTTTGATTAACCCAGTTAATGTCGTCATTTGAAGTTGTTTTTTTGACAGATTCTGAGTGATGTCCAATAATTACATTAATAGAATTGACTAGAGGGCGAGATGCATCAATGACGTGTTGAAGAAGACTCTTGTTGCCGACTTTGTGAAGAACTTTAGCCGTCTGAGAGTTCATTCGAGTGCCTTGTCCAGCAGCTAATATAATTGCAGTATTCATTCTAATTGGGTACGTTTTTATCTCGAAATAATTGATACTATGAATTAATTATTTCAAATATTTTGTATAATGTTACCCTTTAAATTCTTAGACTCCAAATTTAAACTTCATTTGTCATAAAGCAGAAATATTGACCCATTATGATGATTTATTTTTTTAGTTAGATTGAGCAAAATAAATAGTATGCAAAAAAAACTAATTGCAGAATTAATTGGAACTTTTATTCTTGTGTTTGCAGGAACTGGGGCCATCATTATTAACGACATTGCTAACGCAATTGGACATGTCGGTATTGCCCTAACTTTTGGGTTTGTTATCGTTGCATTAATTTATAGCTTTGCACATGTCTCTGGCGCTCACTTCAATCCAGCTGTGACAGTTGCTTTTTGGTCAATGGGTGAATTTGAACGAAAAAATGTTATCCCATATATTTCAGCACAAATACTTGGTGGAGTTCTTGCAAGCTTAGCCCTTTATTTACTTTTGAGAGAAAATTTTGTTTTAGTGTCAGACGTGAGCTATCTTGGGGCAACCCTTCCAAGTGGCTCTGCTTCGCAATCTTTTGGTTTTGAGTTTATCCTCACCTTTATTCTGATGATTGTCATTTGTTCTTCAGCAGTTCATGGCAAGGCGACAAAGGATTTCGCAGGATTAGCAATTGGACTCACAGTAGGACTCGAATCGATGTTTGCTGGACCAATAACAGGTGCAAGCATGAATCCTGCAAGAAGTATAGCACCGGCCCTTGTCAGTGGAAACTTTGAGCATCTATGGCTTTATATTGTCGCAACAATTTTGGGAGCGGTATGTGCAGCTTTAGTTTTTCTGAAAGTTTTTAAATCAGACTCATAAGAATTAACTATGGCAAAGAAAGTATTGGTTTTATGTACCGGTAATAGTTGCAGAAGTATTATTGCAGAGGCCCTCATTAATCGTACTTTTGATGGAAAAATTGCAGCATACTCAAGTGGCGTTTCTGCCAGCGGCATGGTTAATCCAAGTGCAAAAAAAATACTTCAATCTAAAGGTATTTGGAGAGATCATTACCACTCTAAGCCCATCAAAGATTTAGAGCAAATTGAATTTGATCTAGTGATTACGGTTTGTGAGAATGCAAGTCAAACCTGTCCCGTTTTCCCTGGCAATACTCCTGTGACTCATATCGGCTTTGATGATCCAGATGGGAAAGAATATGAGGCATTTGAGCTTTGTTTTGAGGAGATTAAAAGTAAATTATTGCCATTTATAAATAATTACTCTTTCGATAAATAATCTATCCGGTTTGAATAATATTCAACTACAGAAAAACTAAGGGCTCTCTCTAGTACCTTAATACTAAGGCTTAACAACTCAGCTATAATGAAGAGGTTGAATGATACTAAATACACTTCTTGTTGTAATAAAAAGCAACCTAAATTTGAATTCAATTCGTTATAATGCGCATTTTGGCTTCAACTGCCAAAGAAATTTTGAGTTATTTTGTAGTATTTTTTTACCTTTAAACTATATACGGAGTAGATTAGAGATATGACTGGAAAAGACAACATAACTAGCCTATTTGGAAAGTCACCAATAAGCCCATTACAGCAGCACATGAAACAGGTTCATTCATGCTTAAAAGAGTTTGGAGTTTTTGCTAAAGCGGCTAATACTGAAGATTGGGAAAAGGCTCAATCAGCTCATCTATCAATTGGCAAAAAAGAACAGAAAGCAGATGTTCTTAAGAAAAAACTAAGAATGAATTTGCCAAGTACATTTATGATGCCTTTCTCTAGAAGGGATTTACTGGATGTTTTGCTAATTCAGGACTCTATTGCCAACATTACAAAAGACCTTTCAGGCTTGATGATGTCGAGAAAAATGCACTTTCCAAAAGCGTTTGCAGAAGACTTTTTAGAATTATCTAAGCTATGCATTAAAACTTCAGCGGCCGCCTTGGTTGCAATTAATGAATTGGATGAGCTCTTAGAGACTGCGTTTAGTTCTAGAGAGCGAAAAATTGTTGACAAGATGATTAAGAAAGTCAACGAATTGGAACATGAGACAGATGTTGCTCAAGAAATTATTAGAAAAAAGCTTTATCTGCTTGAGGCCGAATTACCACCTATAGATGTAATGTTTTATTATCGAGCCATAGAGTGGCTTGGTGAGACTGCTGATGCTGCCCAAAAGGTTGGATCGCGTTTTGAAGTTATGTTGACAAAGTAGGGGGCTAACAATGGAAATTATCGTTCAAAATAGAGATATTCTTATCATGTTGGCTATTGGATTTGGCCTGTTTATGGCCTGGGGCATTGGTGCCAATGATGTTGCAAACGCAATGGGGACTTCTGTTGGCTCTGGTGCTATAACTTTCAAACAGGCTGTCATTATCGCAGTCATTTTCGAATTTGCAGGAGCTGTTTTGGCTGGTGGAGAGGTCACTGCAACTGTCCGTAAAGGTATTCTTGATGCAGGAGCATTTACAAATAATCCAGAATTATTAGTATATGGAATGCTTGCATCTCTATTGGCTGCAGCGACTTGGCTTTTAATTGCCTCATCTCTTGGTTGGCCAGTATCCACAACACACTCAATCGTTGGTGCAATCGTTGGTTTTGGAGCAGTTGGAGTTGGTATAGAGGCTGTATCATGGGATAAAGTGTATGCCATTATTGCAAGTTGGGTGGTCTCACCACTTATTGCAGGAACAATGGCTATTTTGATATTTAAAAGCTTACAGCGCCTAGTAATAGATACAGAGCAGCCACTTGAAAATGCAAAAAAATACCTCCCTTTCTACGTTTTTTTTGTAGGATTTGTCCTCTCATTGGTCACTCTATTAAAAGGACTCAAGCATGTTGACTCTTTAAAACATCTCGGTAAGGACCTTCCAACAAGCATGATGATTGCAACTTTAGTTGGAATTCTTGCAGCCATCATTGCCGCAATTATTATTAGGCGAATTAAAACCAACCCCGAAGATGATAATGAGTTCTCCTATGCAAATATGGAGAAACTATTTGGCGGACTGATGGTAATTACAGCTTGCTCAATGGCTTTTGCTCATGGATCAAATGATGTTGCAAATGCAATTGGCCCATTAGCTGCGGTCTATAGTATTGTTGAGTCGGGCGGGCAAATTGTTTCAAAAAGCGCACTCCCTTCATGGATATTGTTAGTAGGTGGTGGTGGAATCGTCTTTGGTCTTGCAACCTTTGGTTTTAGAGTAATGAAAACGATCGGTAAAAATATTACTGAGCTAACGCCAAGTAGAGGTTTTTCTGCTGAACTTGCCGCTGCAACAACAGTAGTATTTGCCTCTTATACGGGGCTTCCAGTTTCAACAACTCAGGTACTTGTTGGTGCTGTTCTTGGTGTGGGTATTGCAAGGGGCGTAGCATCATTGAACCTGAGAGTTGTTAATAGAATATTTCTATCTTGGTTAATTACATTGCCAGCTGGAGCAATAATGTCGATCTTGTTTTTCTTTACACTCAAAGGTATTTTTAGTGCTTAGAGCGTATAATTATTTCAAAATATTACATTAAAAATTATGACACTAGAAGAAGTTCAATTGAAGCTCGAATCAGGACTTGAAAGTTCAGATGTAACAATGGAGGGAGATGGTTGTAATTGCTCTGCTGTTATAGTATCCCCTGTCTTTGAGGGTTTGTCTTTGCTGCAAAGACAGCGTATGGTTTTGGGTCTTGTCAAGGAAGAAATTAAAAGCGGCGAGCTCCATGCATTAACTGTTAAAACATTTACCCCAGCAGAGAGATAGTATATAATTCCCACTTTTTGAAAAACTTGAAGATATAAGGCTATGCAAACAGATATTCACCCTTCATATGAAACAATAAAAGTTGTGTGCAGTTGTGGTAACTCATTCGAGACTCGCTCAACTTCAGGTAAAGACGAAATTCATCTTGATGTTTGTTCAAGCTGTCACCCTTTTTACACAGGCAAGCAAAAGATTATGGATACTGCTGGACGAGTAGAGAAGTTCAAATCTCGCTACGGCGCTTTCAAACGTTAAATTCAAATTGATTGACTCTTAAAGCCACAAATGTGGCTTTTTTTGTGTCAAAAGGAAACTTCAGATTAAAATTTAAAATTGATATAATCAACTATTTTGAGACAACATAATGGCTTTTGACTACATTAATGCGTTATTAAAAAAAGAGGTCACCAGAACCCCTATTTGGGTCATGAGACAAGCAGGTCGTTACTTGCCCGAATATCGAGCAACTCGAAAAAAAGCGGGTGATTTTTTAACGCTATGTAAATCAAGTGATTTGGCCTGTGAAGTTACACTTCAACCATTAGAGCGTTTTGATTTAGACGCAGCCATTCTCTTTTCTGATATTTTGACTATTCCAGATGCAATGGGACTTGGATTACACTTTGTTGAAGGGGAGGGTCCAAAATTTTCTCACCCGCTGAGCTCACTTTCAGAAATTAATCAATTAACTAAGCCTGACGTATCAAAAGATTTATCTTATGTCAGTGAGGCCGTATCAGTTATCAAAAAAAATCTTAAAGGAAGGGTTCCACTAATCGGCTTTAGCGGAAGTCCATGGACGCTTGCAACTTATATGGTTGAGGGCGGCTCCAGTAAGACCTTTTCAAAGGTTAAAGGATTGATGTACGAAAATCCAAAGCATATGCACCAACTTTTAGATGTTCTAGCTGACACAATTATTGACTATCTTAACTCTCAAATCGAGGCTGGTGTGGACTCAGTTATGATTTTTGATACCTGGGGTGGTCTTTTAAATAAAGCCAGTTATGAAAATTTTTCATTAATGTATATGTCAAAAATAGTGGCTGGAATTAACCGCAACCCCGAAGGCAAAACAATACCTGTTACGCTTTTTACAAAAGGCGGATCCGCATGGCTTGAACAAATTGCTGCAACTGGTTGCGATGCTGTTGGTATTGACTGGACAGTTGAAATTGGAGAGGCAGAAAGAAGGATTGGCTCGAAAGTTGCCCTTCAAGGTAACCTTGACCCATCTGTACTTTATGCATCAGCTGAGGTTATCAAAAGTGAAGCACATAAAATTTTAGATCAGTTTCAAGGCTCAACGGGACATGTATTTAATCTGGGGCATGGCATCACTCCAGATGTTAATCCTGAAAGTATGAAGGCCTTGGTTGATGCGGTCCATTCATACTCAAAATAAAAAATCACTTAAATAGAGTGAGAGTCTCTCTATGTTAAAATTTCGTAATAAATAATAATAATAACAATATGTCAAGAATCTCTAATATCTTTAAAAAACTTGATGATCAAGATCAGACCGCCTTCATTCCATTTATTACTGCTGGTGATGGTGGGTTAGATGGCTGTGAGGCTCTTGTCTTCACTTTGGCTGATAGTGGCGCCGACATTATCGAATTGGGAATGCCGTTCTCTGATCCAATGGCAGATGGGCCTGTCATTGCAAAGTCACATGAAAGAGCAGTTGCAGACGGTATCAACTTAGATTCTGTTTTTGCAATAGTGGAGAGGTTTAGAGAGCACAATCAGACGACAGGTATCGTTTTGATGGGCTATACCAACCCTATTGAAGTCTATGGCTACAAAGAGTTTGCTATTAGAGCAGACGAGGCTGGAGTTGATGGCATTTTGGTTGTTGATATGCCGCCTGAAGAAGCTGCAGATCTTAAACAGGAGCTGGATAAATATAAGATTGATTTAATTTTTCTGGTTGCCCCTACAACGACAGATGAGCGCTTAGAGCAAATTTCGAAAATAGCCAGTGGATATATTTATTATGTTTCCCTCAAGGGGGTAACTGGCGCTGCAAATCTTGATATTGACTCGGTCAATTATCACCTTGAACGAATGAGGAATTATATTCAACTTCCAGTGGGTGTTGGTTTTGGTATAAAAGATGCTGACACTGCAAAACAGGTTGGTGAAAATGCTGATGCAGTGATAGTTGGAAGTGCCCTTGTCTCTATTGTCGAAGAGCTCGCATCTGATAAGGATAAAATGGTTACCAAAGTTGGAAATTTAGCAAAAGAAATCTCGAGTGCAATTACTTAACTAAGGCATAGTATGAGTTGGTTAGAAAAAATAATGCCATCGATTGGCAAGAATGCTAAAAAAAATATTCCAGAAGGACTCTGGAGCAAATGTCCTGAGTGCAATAGGGTTCTTTATCAAGAGGAACTTGAACGCCTTCTATATGTCTGTCCAAAGTGTAATCACCATTTAAGAATTTCTGCCAGAAGGCGCATTCAAGATTTTCTTGATATGGAGAATCAAGTTGAGATAGCTCCAAATATTCAATCAGTCGACCCTCTTAAGTTCAAAGATCAAAAGAAATATAAAGATCGTTATCAAGATGCACAAAAAAAGACTAAAGAAAAAGATGCACTCATTGCAAAATCTGGTTTTTTAAAGGGCATGCCAATTGTCACAGTTGCATTTGATTTTAGCTTTATGGGCGGGTCAATGGGCTCCGTAGTGGGTGAAAAGTTTGTTCGAGCGGCTCATCTAGCTATCAAGAATAATCAGCCTTTAGTTTGTTTTTCGGCAAGTGGTGGTGCTAGAATGCAAGAAGGACTTTTCTCATTAATGCAGATGTCTAAAACATCTCTTGCGGTGAAGTTACTATCTGATAATAAAATACCATTCATTTCAGTTTTAACTGATCCAACGATGGGAGGTGTTTCTGCTAGTCTTGCGATGCTCGGTGACATACAAATTGCAGAGCCAAACGCAAGAATTGGTTTTGCAGGAGCGAGAGTGGTTGAGCAGACGGTTCGTGAGGAGTTACCAGAGGGTTTTCAAAGAAGTGAATTTTTGCTTGAGAAGGGTGCTATTGATATGATTGTTCCTCGATCAGAGCTTAGAAATAAAATTTTTCAAATACTCTCTGCGCTTCATCCAGCATCAGCTAGTTAATTTTTTTTAACTATTGTGTATTAAATTTTGAAGATATATTTAGCAAATCCGAGGGGTTTTTGTGCAGGAGTTGATCGCGCTATCGAGATTGTTGAGCGTGCCATTGAAAAACATGGACCTCCAATCTACGTTCGTCACGAAGTAGTCCATAATAAATATGTTGTAAAGAACCTTAAAAATAAAGGGGCTATATTTGTTGATGAAATTTCTGAGGTTCCAAGTGGGAGTGTGGTCATTTATAGTGCACATGGCGTATCGCAAGCTGTTAGAAAAGAGACTAATGGTATCTCCGCTATCATCTATGATGCTACTTGTCCACTCGTTACAAAAGTACATAAAGAGGTAACACGTCGCCAAAAATATAATCATCAGGTTATTCTTATTGGACATGCTGGGCATCCCGAAGTAGAAGGAACTCTTGGGCAGGCAACTGAAAATAATAATATCACCTTGGTTGAATCAATAAGTGACGTTGAGAAAATAGATCTGCAAAAAGACAGAGATATTTCTTTCACAACTCAAACTACCCTATCAGTCGATGATACAAATGAGATTGTAGATGCCTTGAAAGTAAAATTTCCTAATATTCAGTCCCCTAAAAAGAGTGATATTTGCTACGCAACTCAAAACCGTCAAGACTCAGTTAAAGAGGTCATTAAGCATTCTCAAATCCTTATTGTAATTGGGTCAAAAAATTCTTCAAATTCAAATCGCCTTAAAGAAATTGCTGATAATAAAGGTAAACCATCTTATTTAATTGATAGTCCTGAGGATATTGATATTGAATGGCTTGATGGTATTAGTTCTATTGGCATAACTGCAGGAGCATCAGCGCCTGAGATATTGGTTCAGGAGGTTGTTTCATTTCTAGTGTCTAATGGTGGATCTGAAGTTATCGAGCTCGGTGGTACAGAAGAGTCTGTGAGTTTTCCAATTCCAGCTCTACTCAAAGTATAAATTATTTATTAATCAATTTGGAGTTCTAAGTTAATGAAAAAATATGATATTTATGGCATTGGCGCAGCTATTGTTGATACAGAAGTTATTGTGAGTGACTCATTTCTAAGTGATAACGAAATTGGTAAAGGCCTAATGACACTTGTTGATGAAGAGCGACAAAAATATCTGATTGACTCTCTAACAACACAGCGCATCCCTGTGAAGATGAGTTGTGGTGGCTCTGCCTGTAATTCTGTTGTAGCTGCCAGTCAGTTTGGCTCTGCTACATTCTTTTCGGGTAAAGTTGCAGATGATGAGGTCGGTGTTTTCTTTGCTAAAGACCTCAACAAATCTGGCGTTGAATTTCATCAGGTAGAGCCTTCAAATGGGGTAACAGGCAAGTGCCTCGTTATGGTTACGCCAGACGCCGAAAGAACTATGAATACAAATTTAGGAGCAAGCCTTGAGCTTTCTTATCGAGAAGTTGATGAAAAAGCTTTAGCAAGCTCAGACTGGCTATACATAGAAGGCTATGTAGTCACTGATGATCAAAGAACTGCAGTTGCAAGAGATGCTATGAAATTTGCTAAACAAAATGGAGTTAAAACTTCTTTAAGCCTTTCTGATCCATTTGTGGTAGAAGTTTTTTCTGAAAATATTAAAACTATTATTGGCGATGATGGTCTTGATCTCATCTTCTGTAATGGGGATGAGGCCAGAAGTTTCACTGGGACACACACAATTGAGGCTGCAGCAGAGGAGTTAAAAAAATATGCAAAGACTTTTGCAATTACTAGGGGACCTGGTGGATCCTTAGTTTTTGATGGAACTCGTCTAATACAAACTGCTGGGGTAATGGCAAGTGCAGTCGATACGAATGGTGCAGGGGATATGTTTGCAGGCTCTTTTTTGTTTGCTTTAGGTCAGGGCAAGGACTTTGGTTGGGCTGCTGATTTTGCTAATGCCGCTTCTTCAAGGGTTGTAAGTCAATTTGGTCCAAGAATTAAAGCAATTGAGTATATTAGTCTCAAACAACAATTTAATCTCTAAATACTTGATATATTAGAAGTAAGTACTCATTGAAATTTATTGATTTTCCAGGTGTACAAAATTATTGTATACTTGCACTAAATTAATTAAGTGACGTAATTTATAATTTCTTTATATATTGCTTGAGGTAGTAAATGAAAAAAGCGGTTAACAGGTTATTCCAACTTAGACAGGCCCTTGATGAGTGTGAAAAAGAGCTTGGTTTGAGTGGTTACTCGGAAGTAGAAAGAGCAGTGTTCTCTTATATTACCTCTAATACTCATGTTACGATTACTTCAATTAAAAATGATCCATACTTCTCAAAATATTCTTTATCCACTATTAAAAGGGCAGTTCTTTTTCTAACATCAAATAGTATTATTAGCGCAAATCAATCTTCTGAAGATAAGAGGGAGATGATTTTGTCTTTTCAAAAATAATATTAAAATTTAGAAAATTTAGAGTAGACTTAATTTAGTATTTTTTTTATTCTGCATTAGAAATAAGTTAAATCATGCGACTTCATTTTTGCAAAAAAGCTTTTGTTTTGCTTGTAAGTTGTTTAATTTGAACTAATAAGAGTGGAGAAGTTCAAGGCCAATATAAAGGCGAGAATATAAAAAGGTGAGGGGCATCGAAACGACACCTTAAAAAGCGTAGGAGAAGACATGACTTTAAATGTTGAGAAAAGTGAGTCAACATACCATAATCTAAAAATATTTTTGCAGCCGCAAATTGTTACCTTTTTGGCTATTATATTTGCTACCTTTATTAATGGACCGTCTTATCCTTATATTGGAAACCTAATTTGGCTTCCATTAGGTGCTATGTCATTGTGTTTCTTATTGTTTGACTATAAAGTTGTTCTAGCAGCATTATTGGCAACACATTTTGCAGATGTTTGGTTTCACTCTGCGCCGATGATGATGACGCAAGATACAATAGTTCAAAATATTGCAGCTGTGATTGCGCCAATAATTGCCATTGCTAGTATGAAATTCTTTAAATTATCAAATTTTTTTGATGGGGGTAAGGTAGTTTTTCAGCACCTACTTTTCTTAGCAATTCTTACTGCTTTATTTAATACCATTAGCTCTTTCTTTATAAATTCATATATCGCATCCAAAGACGCAGCCATGGAGCAAATCAACGCGACAGTGTTTATAAAAAATTATCTAATCGGAGACCTATTAGGTTGCTTAGTCGTATTATTTTTTGCAGCACTGGTAATTGTTCCAGCTATTAAGTATTTTTCGCCCAAAAGTGTGCCAATGGTATAGCGTATTTGACTCTTTTTCATCTCCTCATTTCTTTGATTTAATCACACTAAGCGATTGCACTGAGTAGCTTGCTTATCTTTCTAATTCTTGACATGTCAGGCTCCATAGATTCATTAATAACGATAGTATTTTGATTTTTTAATTGATACTGGGTTGGTTTCGTTTGGATAAGGCCAATAATTTTGGATGCGTCGATACTATTCTTTTCATTTAAAGTAATTTCAGCTTTATCATCGTAAATATTAATTTTCAAAACACCGATATCATTTGAGTAGTTTTTTAATGAGGAGGATTCGAACAAGTTACTTGTTGAGTCTGGAAGAAGACCAAAACGGTCTATCATTTCAATCTTAAGATCTTTCAATTCTTCCTCATTATTCGCACTAGCAATTCTCTTATAGAGGATTAATCGTTCATGAACATCTGGAAGGTAGGTATCTGGAATAATGCAAGCTATACCAGGGTTAATCTCAACCTCTTCAGTAAGTGCTTCTTTAATATCTAGCTGTTTATTATTCTTAATGGCATGAATCGTTCGTTTTAATAAGTCATGATAAAGATTAAAGCCAATTTCTGAAATTTTCCCACTTTGATTTTCTCCTAATAAATCTCCTGCACCCCTTATCTCTAAATCATGATTGGCCAACATAAAGCCAGCGCCGAGTTCCTCTAATGATGCAATTGCATCAAGACGTTTCTTGGCATTTTCAGTAATAGATTGATGAGATTTTATGACGAGATATGCATATGCTTTGTGATGTGAGCGTCCAACTCTTCCTCTTAATTGGTGAAGCTGAGCAAGACCAAAATTTTGCGCATTATTTATAATGATGGTGTTTGCACTTGGGATATCTATTCCGGTCTCTATTATTGTTGTGCATACTAAGACTTGAAAGCGCTGATGATAAAAATCAGTCATTATTTGTTCAAGTTCTTTGCTTGGCATTTGACCATGAGCAATTCGAATCTTTAAATTGGGCATAAGCACTCTTAATGACTCAGCCATATTGTCTATAGAATCGATGTCATTGTGAACAACAAAGATTTGACCGCCTCTATGAATCTCTCTAGAGCATGCTTCAACTATTGTATTGTCATTCCACTGATCTACAAAAGTCTGAATTGCTGTTCTTTTTGCAGGAGGTGAGGCAATAATTGAAAGTTCCTTTAAAGATCCTAGGGCCATATTTAAGGAGCGTGGTATAGGGGTTGCAGTCATTGTTAATATGTCACTTTGACCACGGATTTTTTTTAATGATTCTTTTTGTTTAACGCCAAATCGATGCTCTTCATCAATAATAATAAGTCCTAATTTTTGATATTTAATGTCACCTTGGATCAGTTTATGAGTTCCTATAATAATATCAATTTTTCCTTCCTTTAGATTCAGCTTGATTTGTTTTTGTTCTCTCGCATCTTGGAATCTAGATAAAGATTTAATAACAATGGGAAATTTTGAAAAACGATCATTAAAAGTTTGGAAATGCTGATTAGCTAATAGGGTTGTGGGTACTAGAATGGCTACTTGCTTTCCAGATTCAACTGCTAGAAAAGCTGCCCTCATTGCAATTTCAGTTTTCCCAAAACCGACATCACCACAAACTAATCGATCCATTGGCCTATCAGACTGCATATCAAGTAGAACATCATCCATTGTTTTAAGCTGATCAGGTGTTTCTTCAAATTTAAAACTTGAGACAAAAGAACTATAAGAGTCATTGGGAGCTGGATAAGAAAATCCTTTTTGAGATTGTCTCTTAGCATAGATTTCTAGTAGCTCGGCTGCCACATCATAGAGTGCTTCAGCTGCTTTTCTTTTTGCTTTTATCCATTGCTGGCTTCCAAGTTTGTGAAGAGGTGCGTGATCAGAGCTCACACCAGAATATCTTGAGATCAAATTAAGGCTGGTTATTGGAACCATTAATTTTGATCCATTTGCATACTCTAGAGAGAGAAAGTCTTGTTGATTTTCATCAAAACTTCTGCTTTCAAGTCCTAGGTATCGCCCCACTCCATAGTGTTCATGTACAACTGGATCTCCAAGTTTAATTTCAACTAAACTTTTTATCGCTTCATCAAAATCTTTATGTTTAGCTCGCCGTCTACGCCTTTGCTTAATAGCATCCTTACCGAATAAATTATTCTCAGAAATGATTGCTATTTTTTTAAATACAACACCTTCGTTGAGACTTGCACTTGTAATACAGAGTTTTGAGCTGTGATTAATAAAATCAATCCAATCAGAACATTGAGTGGGATTCAGTTTATATGACGATAACAAATCTACTAAAACGCTCTGTCTTCCATCCGATTCGCATACAATTAAGACCCTTCCCTCAAAACCCTCAATAAATTTGATTAATTTGTTAAGTGGGTTTTTTGCTTGAGCTTCAATTTTGAGGGGTGGGAGTATTGAGGATGTAAAATTAAGGCCTGTCTTCTGCTGTATTTTTGAAGTCTGTATTTGTATTAGTTTTTTTTCATTGAGTGAACTAAAAAAATCATTACTATCCACGAAAACTTTATTGATTGGAAGGGGAAGTCTTTCCAGTGAACTTTGACAATAATTAAACCTTGATAATAATTCAATACTCTGATTTTCTAGTAACTCATCAAGCCCTTTTTGATAAACAATCATTGAGTTATTAGGAATGTAATCAAACAAAGTATTTGTTCCATTAAAGAATAATGGCAAATAGAACTCAATTCCTCCAGGGTATCTTCCTTCACTGACTTCTGTATATATAAAGCCATCAGTATTTCCAAACTCAGACAGATAGTTTTCCTTGAATATATTAATGCTGGCACTATCGGAAGCAAATTCTCTAGCTGGCAAAAGGTGAATTTCCTCAATCACCTCTATAGATCTTTGGGTGGATGGATCGAAGGACCTTATAGAATCAATCTCATTATCAAAAAGGTCAATTCTGAATGGATTTGCTGCGCCCATAGGGTACAGATCTATCAGTGCGCCTTTTATGGAAAACTCTCCTGGCTCCATTACAGTTGTTACTCTTCTATATCCAATTTTAATTAAGCTTTCAACAAATGAATCAATCTCAAGACTCTGTCGAGTCTTTAAATTTAGGCTGTACTGATTAATGTATTCCTTTGGGCACAATCTTTGGGAGAGCGTTTCAAGTGTTGTAACAACAATTGCACTGTCGATAGATAATAATTTGGATAAGGTATGAATCCTTGATGAAATAATGTCAGGATGAGGTGAGAAGTGATCAAAAGCTAACACTTCCCAGCTATCAAAATCTAATATATCTATAGATGTTCTAAAAAATAAAAGCGCTTTTTTAATTTCATCATGATGTGCAATGTCTCTCGCAATATAGAGAACAACACATTGATTTGATTCTGCAAGCTCTATAAGTGCAAGAGCTTCTGAGGACCCAAATAATGATCCCCAATAATTTTTTTTTAAGTCAGAGGAAAATGACCCAGATTCTTGCGGATAGACAATACTCATAAGACGTGAACATTTTCCTTTGCGAGCATATTTATTAATTGAATTGTTGGCAAACCAATAAGACTGTTAGGGTCATCACCCGCCATACTGTTAAATAATGCTATACCAAGACCTTCGGACTTAAAGCTGCCAGCACAATTGAGAGTATCCTCTTTAGATAAATAATTTAAGATTTGACTATCTGAAAGTATCTTAAAATTTACTTTGTAATATTCAACATGAAGCTGCATTTCTGAGGTGTCTGTATTCAGGAGCGCTAATCCTGTGAGAAAGTTTACATTCCTTCCAGAGCTTTTTTTTAATTGTAAGAAAGCATTCTCATGAGTACCAGGCTTAGTTAAAATTTCATCTGCTCCATTTTCGCCAGAATCAAAAGTGGCGACTTGATCTGAGGCAATAATTAGACCTGAATGAGTTTTAGCTACTTCTAGAGCTTTTTCTTTAGAAAGGCGAACAACTAAATCAAATGGAGACTCGTTGTCTTTTCTCATTTCATCAATCTCTGGAGCAATGACATCGAAAGGCAAACCTAGTTTATCTAGAATAGCTCTTCTGAATGGAGATGATGAGGCTAGAATGAGTGACACTGCGCGTTTAAAAATTGTAAAATAATCTAATATTTTACTTCAATCGGGCTGAATTAATGGGCTTATCAATAGTAGTTGCAATGGATAACAATGGGCTGATTGGTAAGGATAATCAACTACCATGGCACTTGCCTGCCGACTTAGCCTATTTCAAAAAAATCACAACGGGTAAATCTATATTGATGGGAAGGAAGACCTACGATTCAATTGGACGGCCATTACCCAATCGACGAAATATTGTCATTACTCGCAACACAAAAATAATAATTCCTGAATGTGAAGTTGTCTCTTCAATTGACGATGCACTTTTATTAACTGAGAATGAAAAGGAAGTTATGGTGATTGGAGGAGCAAGTTTATGCGAGCAATTACTGCCAAAGGTTAACCGTCTTTACATCACTAGGATTGACTCTGAGTTTGAGGGCGATATCTATTTCCCAACTTATGACGTTTCAAGTTGGCACCAAGTTAGCGCTGAGTCTCACCCAAAGGATATTGCAAATAACTACTCCTATCATTTTATTGTATTAGAGAGAAATTCTTGAACAAGCTAATTATTCTAAGTTTAGCCATTCTTTTTTTATCGGGCTGCGTTTTTACCAAAGTAGTCACGGTGCCTATGAGAGTTACAGGCGCTGTTATTTCAGTCATTCCAGTTGTGGGTGATGGGGTTGATAGTATTTTAGGGACTAGCGCCGATGTAATCGACGCAATACCTATTTAAATTGCCTTTAGGTGTTGTTTGTCTTGGGCAGCCAGAACTTCTTTTAAGGCTTTCGGCATAACCTTCACAAAGCAAAGTATCTCTTCATCCCAGTTATTTAATATTTGGCCAGCGATTTTTGAGCCTGTATATCTGTAATGCTTCTTTGTAAGTTCAAACAGCTCTGAAACAGATGCTTTATCCATAGGATCAAAATCAATCATTGAGGCATTAGCTCTGCCTTCAAGTGTTTTATTTGGATTATAAACATAAGCAATACCTCCACTCATGCCTGCTCCAAAGTTTCGACCAACCTCTCCTAGAATAACTGCTCTTCCTCCAGTCATGTATTCACATCCATGATCACCAATTCCTTCAACAACAGCAACTAATCCAGAGTTTCGAACACAGAATCGTTCTGCCACTTGACCCGAGAGATATAATTCACCACCGGTGGCGCCATAGCCGCACACATTGCCTGCAATAATTTCGTTCTGGGATGAAAATGTTGAATCTTTGGGAGGATAAACGATGACACGGCCACCAGAGAGTCCTTTTCCAACATAGTCATTAGCATCACCCTCTACAGTAAGCGTAATTCCATTCGCAAGAAAGGCTCCGAAAGACTGGCCAGCTGACCCTTTAAAATTGATATGAATTGAATCTTCTTTAAGGTTGTTGCCATTCCTATATTTAACAACATGGGAAGATAGCATTGCACCAACCGCCCTATCAACGTTTGAAATAACAGAGTCAAATTTAACTGGAACATCTTTCTCAATTGCCTCTTTTGATTTGACAATTAAATCAATATCCAGTTGTTCTTCAAGCTGATGATCTTGTTTCATAGTTTGATAGGTTCCGGCATCTCTATATAGATTTTCAGCTGGTGTCAGTATTGCACTCAAATCAATTGAGTCTTGCTTCCAGTGATTGATAGCTTTATTCATCTCAAGCATATCTACTCTTCCAACCATATCGGTTAGTTTAGAAAAGCCAAGTTCAGCCATAATTGTTCTTAACTCTTCGGCAACCATGAATAAGTAATTAACGACATGCTCAGGCTTGCCAGTGAATTTTTTACGCAATACTTTGTCTTGCGTCGCAATACCAACTGGACAGGTATTTAGGTGACACTTTCGCATCATAATGCAGCCAAGCGTTATTAATGGCGCCGTTGAAAAGCCAAACTCTTCTGCACCTAATAGCGCGGCAATAGCAACATCTCTTCCAGTTTTGAGTTGACCATCAGTTTGAATGACAACCCTTGAACGAAGATCATTCATGACAAGAGTTTGATGCGTTTCAGCAACTCCTAGCTCCCAAGGAAGGCCTGCGTGCTTGATTGATGTTAACGGAGAAGCTCCTGTTCCACCATCATGACCTGCAATAACGATATGGTCAGATTTGGCTTTAGTGACACCAGCTGCAACTGTTCCTACCCCAACCTCCGAAACCAATTTGACACTTATACGGGCATCTGGATTTGAGCGCTTAAGATCAAAGATGAGCTGTGAGAGGTCTTCGATAGAATATATGTCATGGTGTGGTGGAGGACTTATAAGGCCTACACCAGCAGTTGAGCATCGAATTTTTGCAATACCTTCATCAACCTTTCCACCAGGAAGCTCACCACCTTCCCCTGGCTTTGCACCTTGAGATACTTTGATTTGAAGTTCATCCGCATTATTTAAATAATCAATAGTGACTCCAAACCGACCCGAGGCAACTTGCTTGATAGCGCTGCGACGTGAATCACCATTCTTATCTGGAGTCCATCGCTTCGAGTCTTCACCACCCTCACCAGTATTGGACTTTCCACCAATACGATTCATGGCAATGGCGAGTGATTCATGAGATTCAGCTGATATTGAGCCAAAACTCATTGCACCTGTAACAAACCTCTTAACAATCTCTTTTGCGGGTTCGACTTGATTAATATCAATTGAGTTGCCATTTTTGAAAGACATGAGGCCACGGAGTGTACAATTTCTTGTGCCTTCTTCATCTGATTTTTTTGAAAATTCCCAGTACGCATTTTGATCATTTCCTCGAGCAGCCTGCTGTAAACTCGTGATAGTTTGAGGTTCCCACATATGCTTCTCGCCACCACTTCTCCAGTGATAGTGCCCAAGATTATCCAGTGACTTTGTAACAAAGGCTTTTTTATGCTGCTCTTCAGATTCTGTTTGAACCACATCAAAACCTACTCCACTAATTCGACTCGCTGTCTCAAAAAAGCATTTATGCATGATTTCATTCGATAAGCCGACTGCCTCAAAAATTTGAGCTCCTTTATATGAAGCGAGCGTTGAAATACCCATTTTTGCCATCACTTTTAGCATGCCCTTGGCAATTGCTTTTCGATATGAGTTAACGACAGCATGATCATCTTCAAGATCAATTAGTTTGTCTCTTCTTGCCTGCCATAATGCCTCAAAAGCGAGATATGGGTTAACAGCATCAGCACCAAATCCAGTCAAAAGGCAAAAGTGATGAACTTCTCTAGCCTCACCTGTTTCAACTATGATACCAACCTGTGTGCGTTTGTGATTTGCAACCAGATGACGATGAACTGCAGATGATGCCAGAAGAGCGCTGACAGCATTTCGATTAGCATTTATTTTTCTATCTGACAAGATGACAAGGCTATGACCATCATCAATGGCTTGAGTGCTTTGTCTACAAATTGAGTCAAGCATGTCACTCAAATTATGACCATTATTGATATCATAGGTAATATCTATCCTTTTACTGGTCCAGCCTCGATGGTCACAATGTTTCAGAGCCGACATTTCCTCATTGGTTAAGATGGGATGCTCAATCACGAGTCGATGAGCATTTTCCTCTATATTACTAAGTAAATTACCCTCAGGCCCAATTGCGCAACTCAAAGACATAACCACTTCCTCTCTTATTGAGTCAATAGCAGGATTTGTAACCTGGGCAAAGAGTTGTTTAAAGTAGTCGTAAATGATTCGAGATTGATCGGATAGACAAGCCAGTGCAGAGTCATTTCCCATAGATCCTACAGGATCTCTAAGCTCACTGACTAGAGGTAATAACATGAACTGAAGTGTTTCAGTGCTATAACCAAAAGCCTTAAGTCGGCTAATGAGAGTCTCAGGATAAAAACCTTTTGAGTCACCATGAATTTTTAGATCTGATAAAACTATTTGTTGATTTTTGAGCCAGTCACTGTATGGATTTTTTGATGCAAAACTATTTTTTATTTGCTCATCGTCTACCAACTGTCCTTTTTTGAAGTCAACCAGAAACATTTTTCCAGGCCTAAGCCTGCCCTTAGTTTTGACGTTATTAGTCTCCACATCAACAACACCAACTTCTGATGCCATAATGACTCTATCATCATGAGTTAGGTAGTACCTTGATGGTCTAAGACCATTTCTATCAAGAACAGCTCCAATATAGCGCCCATCAGTAAAGGCTATCGATGCAGGGCCATCCCATGGCTCCATCACATTTGAAAAATACTCATAAAAGGCTTTTTTCTCTGCACTCATTTCTTTATCATTTTGCCAAGCTTCAGGGACCATCATCAATATGGCTTCTTGAAGGGAGCGTCCATTCATCAATAAAAATTCAAGAACGTTGTCAAAGCTTCCTGAGTCAGAAACTTCAGTTTCAATAACAGGCAAGGTTTTAGATAAACTGTCACCAAAAATATCACTTTTGAGATCACCTTCTCGAGCTCTCATCCAGTTATAGTTCCCTTGACGAGTATTAATTTCACCATTATGTGCCATGAATCTGCATGGCTGCGCTCTATCCCAAGAAGGAAAGGTATTAGTTGAAAAACGAGAATGCACCATAGCTAAGTAGGTGCTAAATTTCTTATTACTGAGATCAGAATAGAATTCTAGTAACTGAGACCCCATTAACATACCCTTGTATATGATTACTCTGGTCGATAGACTGCAAATATAGAAAAGTAATGCCTGTGAGATAGACTCATCAGTTCTAATAACCTGAGAAATATTTTTTCGGATAACATAAAGAACTCCCTCAAAACTCTCTTGATTTAAGTTACCAGTGCTTTGAATGATTAACTGCTTGATATTTGGTTGAGAGTCACGAGCTGTATCACCAACATTTGCTTTTTTTGAGTCAACAGGAACATCTCTCCATCCAACCAAGGTTTGCCCCTCATCTTTGACCATTTTTTCAACCATAGACATGCAGAGATCTCTTTCTTTTTCATCTTGAGGTAGAAATATATTACCTACACCATAATTACCCGCAGTCACATCTAACCCAAAAAGGGTTTTTATCTCCTCAATAAAAAAGTCATGCGGAATGTTTGTCAGTATTCCAGCGCCATCACCGGTATTTGCCTCGCATCCACAGGCACCTCGATGATCCATACGAGTTAACATTTCCAAAGCATCTTGAGTAATTTTATGAGACGAATCACTTTTTAGATTGGCAATAAAACCAACACCACAATTCTCTTTCTCGTTGGCTGGGTGATAAAGCCCACGCGCTTTTGGCAAATGTAATTGCTTATTTTTCATAAAATTGAGATTAAAACGAATACAATCAAACCACACATCATACCTTATTTTTTATTACTTTTAAAGGCCAAATTTGCCTACTTATGTTGTTATAACAACGATTTTAAGGTAGAATCTTTTTCATTTTTGTACCGCATATGTTGGCAATTATTTCTCCATCAAAAACTCAAGATTTTTCTGAATGTAATATCGAAAAGTTTTCTCAAACAAGACAGCAAGAAAGTTCCAATGAATTAGTTAGCATTCTGAAGAATCAAAGCCAGTCTCAAATTTCAAAACTAATGTCAATCAGTGAAAAATTGTCAGCACTAAATTTTGAGCGTTTTCAAAAATTTAAAATACCTTTTACTCTTGAGAATGCAAAACAGGCCATTCTTGCTTTTAAGGGAGATGTTTATAATGGTATTGATGCTCCGTCACTATCAACAGAGGATTTGAATTTTGCTCAAGATAAGGTTCGAATGCTCTCAGGATTATATGGCGTGATTAGACCGCTTGATTTGATTCAACCTTATCGACTAGAGATGGGCACAAAGCTGAGTAATGCTAAAGGTAAGGATCTATATGATTACTGGGGGTCTGATATAAGTCATATTTTGAATGATGATGAGAATGAATTAATTGTCAATCTTGCATCCAATGAGTACTTTAAGGCAATAGATAAAAAATCACTTAACGCCAAAATATTGGATATTGTATTCAAAGAAAAAAAAGGTGATTCATACAAGGTGATTGGAATATACGCAAAAAGAGCCAGAGGATTAATGGTTAACTTTATTATCCGCAATAGGTTAAACAACCCAGAAGCACTTCAAGATTTTTCAGATGAGGGATATCGGTTTGATAAAGATCTATCGAGCGATTCAACTTGGGTTTATTTGAGAGGATAAAGCCACAATATTTATGTTGTGATGCTTGGCCTCTTTAGCCTTCACACTGGTATCATTTGCGCTCTTAATAACTGTATTGATCTTTTTTATTTTATGATTAAAGTTTATACATCACACTCTTGCTTCTACTGCACAAGAGCCAAAAACTATCTTGACAACCTAGATATAGAATACGAGACACTCAACATTCAAGAGGATAGTGATGCACGTAACTTCTTTATGAAGTCAGGTTTTAGGACAGTCCCACAAATATTTGTTAATGACACGCTTTTGGTTAAGGGTGGTTCTGATGGGTTGGTGCAAATGAGCAAAGAGGATATCCAAAATAAAGTTCTTGAGATTACAGGTTCCGAGCTCTAGAGTCCTCTAATACCAGCAATTCCCTGAGCACCAATACTTAATGCTCTATCCATCAATTTTTTATTCATTCCTCCTAAAAGAAATATAGGCGTCTTGCATTGATTAATAATGTCAGAGGCATTTTCCCAGCCTAAAACTCCAGTATTTGGATGAGAAAGTGTTTCATTAATCGGTGAGAGGCTGATGTAATCTGCAGATATATCCTCAGCATGTTTTGCTTCATTTAAATTGTGTACTGAAGCGCCAAATAATTTTTTTTCATCAAATGGCCTCTCTTTTATTTCCATCAGTTCATTGGAAGTGAGATGCCAACCATCACATGCTTCCTTAAAGCTTTTATTAGGCGTATTGAGTATAAGTTTTGCTTGATTCAGTTGACATAATGTAAAAATTTTCTCAATATAAGTATTGTTGAGAGTAGATTTGCTTCTTAGCTGAATTATTTTGATTCCATCTCTAAGGCGCTGTTTACACTGATTAATGACTAAGTCAGATTTGTGTTCATCTGGCGTAATCCAATAGCTTTTTGGAAGACAAATTCGATGGATAATTTTCCACATTGTGGGTAATAATTTATAGTCCTTTAATTTATCAATGCCACACCAGCAGAATTCTTGTCCTTCATTTCCCAGGGGGGCCCCGTCATATTTTTCAATAGAAAATACTGAAAGGTTAATTGTCTTTTGAGGATATTGATGCTCAATTGTTTGAATTAGATGGTGATTCTTTACAGTAACTCCTGTTTCCTCATAGAGCTCTCTCATAATGGCAATAGAATGACTCTCCTTATTCTCAACTTTACCCCCAGGAAGTTCCCAATACCCAGACATAAATTGATCAATTTGACGCTTTGTAATAAATATTTCATTGTTGTCGTTGCGCATCACACCAACAACAACTTCAATGCTCTTATTTTTATGACTCATCACTATTAGATATATTCATTTTGTAGTTATTTTCTATTATCACCGCTATCATGAGACCGAGGTAAAATAACTATTTTAATATTTGAGATAAAAAAGTGAGTCTTCAAGATAAAATTAATTCAATCCATTCTTTTAAAGACAGTCTTAATGGAAATCTTATAGGGATTGAGAAAGAAGGGCTGCGAGTTGCTGAAGATGGAACTATTGCGCAAACCCCTCATCCAGAGAGCTTTGGCTCTGCATTGACTCATCCAGAAATTACGACTGATTTTAGTGAGGCACTAGTTGAAATAGTTACAAAGCCAATCCAGGGCTCTCATAATGTCATTAATGAATTATCCAAAATACATCACTATGTTCAACATCACTTGCCTGAAAGTGAGCGTTTCTGGCCTGCAAGTATGCCCTGTATTCTGAGAGGGAAGACGAATATTCCTATTGCATATTATGGTGAGTCTAATATTGGAAAAATGAAAACGGTCTATCGCCGTGGGCTATCCAATCGTTACGGAAGTGTTATGCAGGCAATAGCTGGTATCCACTTCAATTATTCATTTTCAATGGATTTTTGGAATTCCTACCGTGAACTTATCGCACCCTCAAGCAAGGTTGATTCTCAAAAGTTTATGAGTCACCATTATATGTGCCTGACTAGAAATGTATTAAGGTATGGCTGGTTGGTCACCTACCTATTCGGAGCTTCTGCAACTGTTTGTAAATCATTTATGCAAGATTATCATGAGCATAATTTAGAGGAGTTTGACGACAATACATTATATCTTCCATACGCAACATCATTAAGAATGGGTGATATTGGCTATCAAAATTCTCAAGAGGATAAGAAAGGAGTTAAGGCTAACTACAATAGTTTGCGGCATTATGTTTATAGTCTGAGGGCTGCAATGCAAACAAGCTGCGATGATTGTGAAAACATTGGTGTAAAAAAACATGGTGAGTATCAACAACTGAATACCAATATTCTTCAGATTGCTAATGAGTATTATTCCTCTGTTAGGCCGAAGCCATCTGCCCATGGGAGTGATAGGCCATTGGGAGCTCTTTTAAATGAAGGAGTGGGCTACATAGAATTAAGGTCGCTTGATGTAAACCCAATGATGAAAGAAGGAATTGATGAGGAGCAAGTTCAATTTCTTGAGGCCTTTATGTTGTTTTGCCTTTTAGAAGATTCTCCCGCCGTTTCTTCTGCAGAGTTGACTGAAATTGATGTTAACGCAAATTTAGTTGCTCACAGAGGTAGAGAGCCAGGATTATCTCTATGTCATAATGGAGAAGATGTAACTTTATTAAATTGGGGTCAGTCTATTTTGGCTAGGATTAATGACTGTTCAGTGCTTTTGAGTGAGGCTCATCAAAAATCTGTTCGGAATATTTCAAAAAGAATCAATGAGCCTGATTTGACTCCTTCAGCCGAAATGCTTAATCAGATGAAGGATGAAGAAAAAGGTTTTTTTGAATATACCAATCAATTCAGTCTAAAGAACAAAGAGCTATTTAATGAAATGCCTATAACTGAAGAGTACTTTGTAGAGCTTGACAATCAAAAAATACTCTCAATTAATAAACAGCGTGAAATTGAGTCGAGTGATACATTAAGTTTCGATGATTTTTTAGCAGATTATTTCTCAAGTGATACATAAGTCAGATACCATATGTGCACTGGCAACTGCTTATGGCCAAAGTGGAATTGGTGTCATTAGGGTGACTGGACCTCTTTCAAAGTCTATTTCAAAAAAAATACTTCATCAAGATTTGCAGCCCAGGTATGCCTATTATGGCTCATTCTTTGATAACGACAATAACCTAATTGATAAAGGAGTAGCGATTGCCTTTCCTGGTCCCAATTCTTATACTGGAGAAGATGTGGTTGAGTTTCAGGGGCATGGAGGAGTCAGCGTTATTAGAAAGCTCTTAGCGACCATCATTTCACTGGATGTTAGGGTTGCTGAACCAGGTGAATTTACTAAGAGGGCGTTCTTAAATGGCAAAATGGATCTAGTGCAAGCTGAAGCAGTTCAAGATTTGATTCAATCCAGCTCTGAAGAATCTGCATTAAGTGCAGTGAGGTCATTAACTGGAGAGTTTTCAGAAAAAATCAATCAAATACTTTCAGAGTTAATCTCATTAAGAGTTTTTGTGGAGGCTACTATTGATTTTTCTGATGAAGAAATTGATTTTTTAGAGTCTCATGAAGTTTCAAGCAAGCTTCAAGATCTAAAAGTAACGCTTTTAAATATCCTAGAAAGTGCAAATCAAGGCGCAATTTTAAGAGATGGAATTCATGTGGCAATTGCGGGTAAACCAAATGCGGGTAAATCCAGTTTACTGAATTCCCTCACAAAACAGCCTAGTGCTATTGTCACCGATGTTGCTGGCACCACAAGAGATGTTCTAAAGGAAACAATCCAAATAGATGGAATGCCTATTCATATTATCGATACTGCTGGCCTGCACAATAGTGACAATATAATTGAGCAAGAGGGAATTAGGAGAGCACATACCGAAATTAATAATGCAGATGTTGTTTTGCTTGTTTATGATGCAAGTGATAAGTCCGTTGATCTATCTATACTGCCAGAATCAGTTAAAGACAAACCAAAAATCGTAATCAAAAATAAGATTGATTTAACAGGCTCTAAAACTGGGATTCAAAATATTCAAAACAACCCAGAAATATCTATCTCAGCAAAAAATGGAGATGGAATTAATATAGTTAGAAAAGCCCTTGCAGATTTTGCCGGACTAAATTCAAATACTGAGGGCGTCTTTCTGGCTCGCAAAAGGCATATCATTGCCATTAATGAAACCCTCTCGTTTATTAATAGTGCCATCAGTCAACTGGATGGAGGAGCAAGCGAACTGGTTGCTGAAGATCTTCGTCAGGCAGGAATGCATCTTGGTCAAATAACTGGTGAGTTTTCATCAGACGATCTATTGGGTCAAATCTTCTCTTCATTCTGTATTGGCAAATAGAGTACAATTGAGGGTTTTCGAGAGAAAAAAATAGGAAATTCTTGATCTTAGTAATTCTCTCTATATTGTTGATTTAAAACACTATTTTATAGACTGCTACTTTATTAATTTTAGCGCTCAAAAGTTTATTTAATAAAAAAGAGCAATATAGCTTGACGCAACAATTTGAGCATGTATAATTTCCCGCTTTCACCGCACAAATAGATCTTTTTTTGGGTGGTAGTTCTTTAACAATTTATCAAGCAACTTGTGTGGGCACTCGTGCAAGAAATTGTGCAGTGCACATAAAAAAACAAAAGCAGATAAGCTTTTAAAAAAATTGAACTATTGGTTATAAATGCCATGTGTTCTAAAAGTCAAAGATTAAACTGAAGAGTTTGATCCTGGCTCAGATTGAACGCTGGCGGTATGCTTAACACATGCAAGTCGAACGGAAACGATACTAGCTTGCTAGTAGGCGTCGAGTGGCGGACGGGTGAGTAACGCGTAGGAATCTGCCTGATAGTGGGGGATAGCCCGAAGAAATTCGGATTAATACCGCATAATCTATTCGTAGTAAAGTGGGGGACTTTCGAGCCTCACGCTATCAGATGAGCCTGCGTAAGATTAGCTTGTTGGTAGGGTAAAAGCCTACCAAGGCGACGATCTTTAGCTGGTCTGAGAGGATGATCAGCCACATCGGGACTGAGACACGGCCCGAACTCCTACGGGAGGCAGCAGTGGGGAATATTGGACAATGGGGGCAACCCTGATCCAGCAATACCGCGTGTGTGAAGAAGGCCTGAGGGTTGTAAAGCACTTTCAATTGTGAAGAAAAGTTAGCGGTTAATAACCGTTAGCCTTGACGTTAACTTTAGAAGAAGCACCGGCTAACTCCGTGCCAGCAGCCGCGGTAATACGGAGGGTGCAAGCGTTAATCGGAATTACTGGGCGTAAAGCGTGCGTAGGCGGTTTATTAAGTCAGATGTGAAAGCCCCGGGCTTAACCTGGGAACTGCATTTGAAACTGGTCAACTAGAGTATGGTAGAGGAAAGTGGAATTTCTGGTGTAGCGGTGAAATGCGTAGATATCAGAAGGAACATCAATGGCGAAGGCAGCTTTCTGGACCAATACTGACGCTGAGGTACGAAAGCGTGGGTAGCAAACAGGATTAGATACCCTGGTAGTCCACGCCGTAAACGATGATAACTAGCCGTTGGGGGGATTTACCCCTTAGTGGCGAAGCTAACGCGTTAAGTTATCCGCCTGGGGAGTACGGCCGCAAGGTTAAAACTCAAAGGAATTGACGGGGACCCGCACAAGCGGTGGAGCATGTGGTTTAATTCGATGCAACGCGAAGAACCTTACCTGGTCTTGACATCCTGCGAACTTTCTAGAAATAGATTGGTGCCTTCGGGAACGCAGTGACAGGTGCTGCATGGCTGTCGTCAGCTCGTGTCGTGAGATGTTGGGTTAAGTCCCGTAACGAGCGCAACCCCTATCCTTATTTGCCAGCACATCATGGTGGGAACTATAAGGAGACTGCCGGTGATAAACCGGAGGAAGGCGGGGACGACGTCAAGTCATCATGGCCCTTACGACCAGGGCTACACACGTGCTACAATGGGAAGGACAAAGAGCCGCGAAGCCGCGAGGTGTAGCTAATCTCATAAACCTTTTCGTAGTCCGGATTGGAGTCTGCAACTCGACTCCATGAAGTCGGAATCGCTAGTAATCGTAGATCAGAATGCTACGGTGAATACGTTCCCGGGTCTTGTACACACCGCCCGTCATACCATGGGAGTGGGTTGCACCAGAAGTGGCTAGTCTAACTTTATTGAGGACGGTCACCACGGTGTGATTCATGACTGGGGTAAAGTCGTAACAAGGTAGCCCTACCGGAAGGTGGGGCTGGATCACCTCCTTAAGAAAAGCATGAGTGTTCACACAAGTTGTTTGATAATATTAAAGTAAGAGAAAAAAGACCAATAACCCAAAGTCAATTTAATTGACATTAAGGGTCTGTAGCTCAGTTGGTTAGAGCGCACCCCTGATAAGGGTGAGGTCGGTGGTTCAAATCCACCCAGACCCACCATTTTCTGGGTTATTAGTTTTCTAATGGGGCTATAGCTCAGCTGGGAGAGCGCCTGGTTTGCATCCAGGAGGTCAGCAGTTCGATCCTGCTTAGCTCCACCATTTTTCTCTAATGAAAACTTAAGTAAGTTTTATTAATAATGCTTACTTAAGTTTTTATACCAAGCCTTGGTTTATTCCTTGGTTCGGAGCTCTTTAACAATTTGGATATGAAGTAAAGTTTGTTAAATACAATACAACGTAAAAAGGTGTATTGCATTGACACAACAATTTCAAAAAATATGGATTCTCATTGATAGATTTATCTATCATTGAAAAAATAGAATTCACCGATTGTATCGTGAGATACAGTTAGTGACTTCTCGGTGTAAAAAGAACCATTAACCCAGATACTTTGGGGTTATATGGTCAAGTGAATAAGTGCATACGACGGATGCCTTGGCAGTAGAAGGCGATGAAGGACGTGATAATCTGCGATAAGCTTCGGTTAGCTGATAATAAGCTCTAACCCGGAGATCTCCGAATGGGAAAACCCAGTGATCATAAGATCATTATCCTTAACTGAATACATAGGTTAAGGAGGCAAACCTAGGGAACTGAAACATCTAAGTACCTAGAGGAAAAGAAATCAACCGAGATTCCCTTAGTAGCGGCGAGCGAACGGGGACCAGCCCTTAAGCAATTTTTTGATTAGTAGAATGTTCTGGAAAGTTCAACGACACAGGGTGATAGTCCCGTATACGAAAATCTTTTAATTGTGAAATCGAGTAAGGCGGCGCACGTGAAACGCTGTTTGAATATGGGGGGACCACCCTCCAAGGCTAAATACTCTCTACTGACCGATAGTGAACAAGTACCGTGAGGGAAAGGCGAAAAGAACCCCGGGAGGGGAGTGAAATAGAACCTGAAATCGTATGCATACAAGCAGTGGGAGCAGACTTGTTCTGTGACTGCGTACCTTTTGTATAATGGGTCAGCGACTTACTTCTCAGTAGCAAGGTTAACCATTAGGGGAGCCGTAGGGAAACCGAGTCTTAAATGGGCGTTTAGTTGCTGGGAGTAGACCCGAAACCGGGTGATCTATCCATGGTCAGTGTGAAGGTTAGGTAAAACTAACTGGAGGCGCGAACCCACTTATGTTGAAAAATGAGGGGATGAACTGTGGATAGGGGTGAAAGGCCAAACAAACCCGGAGATAGCTGGTTCTCTCCGAAATCTATTTAGGTAGAGCGTCATGTATTACTTCTGGGGGTAGAGCACTGTTATGGCTAGCGGGTCGTCAAGACTTAGTAAACCATTGCAAACTCCGAATACCAGAAAGTATGAGCATGGCAGACACACTGCGGGTGCTAACGTCCGTAGTGGAAAGGGAAACAACCCAGACCGTCAGCTAAGGTCCCAAAATTATAGTTAAGTGGGAAACGATGTGAAAAGGCATAGACAGCCAGGAGGTTGGCTTAGAAGCAGCCATTCCTTTAAAGAGTGCGTAATAGCTCACTGGTCGAGTCGGTTTGCGCGGAAGATTTAACGGGGCTAAACTATATACCGAAGCTGCGGATCGCAATTTATTGCGATGGTAGGAGAGCGTTCTGTAAGCCGTTGAAGGTGAACTGTGAGGTTTGCTGGAGGTATCAGAAGTGCGAATGCTGACATGAGTAACGATAAAGGGGGTGAAAAACCCCCTCGCCAGAAGTCCAAGGTTTCCTACGCAACGTTAATCGGCGTAGGGTTAGTCGGCCCCTAAGGCGAGGCAGAAATGCGTAGTCGATGGGAAACGGGTTAATATTCCCGTACTTCATATAACTGCGATGGGAAGACGGAGAAGGTTAGCTCAGCAAGGCGATGGTTGTCCTTGTTCAAGCGTGTAGAAATGGTTCTTAGGAAAATCCGGGAACCTCTATTTCAAGGCGTGATAACGATCCCTCTTTTGGGAGAAGTGAGTGAGACCATGCTTCCAGGAAAATCCTCTAAGCTTCAGGTTATATGAAACCGTACCCCAAACCGACACAGGTGGACGAGATGAGAATTCTAAGGCGCTTGAGAGAACTCGGGTGAAGGAACTAGGCAAAATGACACCGTAACTTCGGGAGAAGGTGTACTCTTGTTATGTGATATCACTTGCTGATAAAGCAGAAAAGAGTTGAAAATACTAGGTGGCTGCGACTGTTTATTAAAAACACAGCACTCTGCAAACACGTAAGTGGACGTATAGGGTGTGACTCCTGCCCGGTGCTTGAAGGTTAATTGATGAGGTTAGCGCTTGCGCGAAGCTTTTGATCGAAGCCCAAGTAAACGGCGGCCGTAACTATAACGGTCCTAAGGTAGCGAAATTCCTTGTCGGGTAAGTTCCGACCTGCACGAATGGAGTAACGACGGCCACACTGTCTCCACCCGAGACTCAGTGAAATTGAAATTGCTGTTAAGATGCAGTATACCCGCGGCCAGACGGAAAGACCCCGTGCACCTTTACTACAGCTTTGCATTGAACTCTGATCCTACTTGTGTAGGATAGGTGGGAGGCTTTGAAGCTTTAACGCTAGTTAGAGTGGAGCCAACCTTGAAATACCACCCTGGTATGGTTGGGGTTCTAACCTAGGTCCGTAATCCGGATCGGGAACAATGCATGGTGGGTAGTTTGACTGGGGCGGTCTCCTCCTAAAGAGTAACGGAGGAGCGCAAAGGTATCCTCAGCACGGTCGGACATCGTGCAATGAGCGCAAAGGTAAAAGGATGCTTGACTGCGAGACTGACACGTCGAGCAGGTAGGAAACTAGGTCTTAGTGATCCGGTGGTTCTGAGTGGAAGGACCATCGCTCAACGGATAAAAGGTACGCCGGGGATAACAGGCTGATACCCCCCAAGAGTTCACATCGACGGGGGTGTTTGGCACCTCGATGTCGGCTCATCACATCCTGGGGCTGAAGCAGGTCCCAAGGGTATGGCTGTTCGCCATTTAAAGTGGTACGCGAGCTGGGTTTAGAACGTCGTGAGACAGTTCGGTCCCTATCTACCGTGGGCGTTGGAGACTTGAGGGAAGCTGTTCTTAGTACGAGAGGACCGGAATGGACACACCTCTGGTGTTTCGGTTGTCACGCCAGTGGCATTGCCGAGTAGCTATGTGTGGAAAGGATAACCGCTGAAAGCATCTAAGCGGGAAGCCCCTCCCAAGATTAGGTCTCCCTGATTATTTAATAATCCTAAAGATCCCTCGAAGACTACGAGGTTGATAGGCTAGGTGTGAAAGTGCAGCAATGTATTGAGCTAACTAGTACTAATTGATCGTGAGGCTTGACCATATAACACCCAAGATATTTGGAGATGTTGTTGTGTCAACAGGCAATATGCCTTATAGACTTTACTTTATCCATTTTGTTATACCTTTTTTGGTATAAAAACTTTTTAATTCACTTGGTCTAAGTTCCTTATTTAGTCCAGGTAAGCAGTTTGCTTAGTGATAATAGCAAGTGTGACCCACCTGATCCCATCCCGAACTCAGAAGTGAAACCACTTAGCGCCGATGGTAGTGTGGGGTCTCCCCATGTGAGAGTAGGACATTGCTAGGCTTTTATTCAAAATACCCCGACCTTTATAAAGGCGGGGTATTTTTTTGTCTGACTATTTTCTAGTAAAATAAACCAAGTTTTAATCATTAAGAACTGCCGATATGAGTAGTAAAGTAAATGTAATGAATGTTGTAGATGGGATTAGTGTGATTGATTCTGAATACTATAGTAAAGATTTCGCAGCAATATATCTCCTCAAGCAAAAAAACAAAGTTATTATTATTGAAACGGGGACTAATTATAGTGTTCCCCACGTTAAAGAAGCACTTTCTCAGATTGGTCTCAGTTTTTTAGATGTGTTATATGTTATCCCAACTCATGTTCATCTGGATCATGCTGGAGGTGCTGGCTTACTTATGATGCAATGTCAAAATGCAACCTTAGTTGTTCATCCAAGAGGGGCTCGTCATCTAATTGATCCAAGTAAGCTCGTTGCAGGGGCAAAGGCGGTCTATGGTGACAATAAATTCAAAGAATATTATGGTGAAATTTTTCCAATAGATGCCAATAGAGTAATTCAGGCAGACGATAACTTTATTTTAGATTTTGATGGAAGAGAGCTCAGATTTATTGATACTCCAGGGCATGCAAGGCACCATTTTTGCATCTGGGATAAGACAACAAAGTCGATGTTTACTGGCGACACATTTGGAATTTCCTATCGTGACCTTGACCATCAAGATGAGTTATATATTTTGCCTAGCACGAGTCCTGTCCAGTTTGATCCAGAAGCACTCATTCAAAGCATTAATCGAATTATGGAGTTCAAACCAGAAAGGGTCTGCTTAACCCACTTTTCAGCTATTAAGCCAACCAAAAAGGCTACTAATAAATTAATAGAAAGTATTCACTTTGTCAGTAATTTAGCAATCAAGTACGCAGATAAAAATGACTCAGAGTCCATCATTTATAAAAAAATGATGGATTATTTTCTTGAAGGACTTAATGAGATAGGTTTTCAAAACAATGATTATGCAAAGGATAGGTTAAGTCTTGATGTTCTAATTAATACTCAAGGTCTAATTTACTGGCAGAAAAATAGTTAAGGCCGACTCTTGAATTTAATCCTTTAATGAACATATAGATATAATATAAGTATGCGTTAGAAAACTAAATATGAAGAATCTATTACTTTATCTTAACGAGTATTTTGCGAGAGTGCCCGGTCAACTTATTCCCTATCGTAAAATAGTTCTTATAGTAGCCCTGCTATCAACTATTTTTATGGGTTTTGGAGCCTCTCGTTTTGTACTTGACACTTCTTTTGATGTCTGGTTTAGTGAGTCAGATCCTGCAATCGAAGCTTTGGATGATTTCCGGGACCAATTTGGAAGTGATGATGGTCTTTTCATTGTCTACGAGGCAAAAGATGGCGATGTTTTCTCAAATAAATCGCTCACATTAATCGCAGAGATAACAGAGTCTCTAGATAATTATGAGCAAATCAGTGATGATGAATGGCTTAATCAGTATGGTTTAACCCTAGATATTGTTGAATCACTTACTCACATTAAACGCGTTCAATCCTTATCAAACATTAGAATTCAGAAAAATGATGACGATGTTTTAAGTTCGCCTCGCTTAGTGCCTAAAAATATTCCAAGTGATATAAGTAAGTTAAGTGCAATTAGTTCTGAGGCAGATGATCAGCCTTCTCTTGAGCTATTTATGTTTTCTAAAGACCATCGTTTTGGGGCAATCTCTATAAAAACTGATTTTGGCGCTATTCCAGTTTTCCAAGAGTCTGATGACGACTCCTCTCTTTTTTCTGATGATGACTGGAGTGATGATTTTGATGCCAGCATGGATGATAGTGCTGTGATTCAAAAAATCGAATACCAGCCTGACGAGCCTGCCCTTTATATCCCCTTTATGAAGGCTATAACAGCAATCACAGAGCAGCCAAAGATGACTGAACACTTTAAATTTTATCCGATTGGCAACTCTGCAATGATCTCGTTAGCTATGGATACGCTTATCCAGGCTGCATTCTTACTGGTAGGAATGGTAGTAATCATTAACCTCTTGCTTTGGACTTTGTTTCGCTCTGCCAGCGCCGTTGTTCTGCCTCAACTTGCAATAGGCCTAAGTATTTTGTTTGTAATTGGTGGGCTGAGTTGGTTGAATTTAGCATCAACAACGCTTATAGCTCTAACAGTAATGCTTGTAATTGCAGTAGGTGTTGCCGACTGTGTACATGTTATGAGCTCCTACTTATTTTTTAGGCGAGATGGGAAGGAGCACGATGAGGCTCTTTCAAAGGCTTATGGCAAAACTGGTGTTCCTATACTCCTGACTACTATAACAACGATGGCAGGCATGTCTTCACTCGCCGCAACAGGCATGCCGATGTTCGTGCAGTTTGGTCTTTCTTCCGCAGCAGGCGTTTTTTTTGCCTTCCTTTACACAATTTATTTGCTACCCGTTTTGTTAAATTACTGGCATCCAATGCAGATTAAAAAATCAAGTAATGAAGATACTTATAACAAAAAAGGAATTAGAGCTCTGGCTTTATTGTTGAAATCAAAGCTATTAAGTTTTTTATGTTTCTTTGCAAAACCTCTATTAAGCGCATCAAAAAAAGTTGGCTTGACCTGGTTAGTGAGCGCAGAGTGGCTCCAGCCGTTATTAGATAGAATCCCAGCTTTTGTAGAGCGTTTTCGATACATGATTGCAATCATGTTTTTTGGTGGGTTTATCTTGTGTTTGTATGGCGCAACGCAAGTGAAAATAGACTCTAACCTAGTTGAGCTTTACTCTGAGGATGTTCCAATTGGTCAGGCATACGACATTGTTGATGACAATATGATGGGGACTGGAAACATGGTCATAGTTGTTGATACTGCTGTATCTGATGGAATCATGGATCCTGCGGTCTTAAGTTCAATGGATAGACTTCAGACTAAAATTGAAGATAGTTATAGTGATTACATTATCCGTACAAATTCCCTAGCTGACCTCGTTAAAGATACTCACGCGATTATGCAAAGTTCAGAGGAATTCAGAACTATTCCCGACAGTCAGATTGCTGTCTCCCAGCTCCTTTATCTCTTTAATAGCTCCAATCCAGAGGAGCGAAGAGCTTTAGTCAGTGATGATTTCAGTAAAAGTCATATTAGTGTGCAGCTAAGGAATGCAGGATCAGAAGAATACAAAGATTTTTTTGATGAGATACAGACGGATATTAATAATGAGTTTAATAAGCTGACAGCAACCTACCCAGAACTCAAGGTTCAAATTACTGGCTCATTTGCATTGATGATGAGGCTAGCAGATGATATCAGCAAGAATCAATTCAAGAGTTTGGCGATAGCTGCAGTTGTCATCAGTTTACTCATGATGTTGACACTTGGTTCATTGCAGGCAGGTGTAATGTCGATTGTTCCAAACCTAATTCCAGCGACATTGGCCTTTGGATTGATGGGTCTGCTTGGCATTTCGCTGGATACAGATACGCTCATGATTGCACCTTTAATTATTGGTATTGCGGTCGATGATACAATTCACTTTATTAGTCATTACAGAATGTCACTCGCTCAAAACCACAACATGAAAATTGCGTTGGTTGAAACCATTAAAGAGGTTGGACAGGCAGTTACGTTTACAACGCTCATATTGGGTTGCGGGTTTTTTATGCTAACCTTTAGTGACTACTTAGGATTAGCCAAAATAGGAGGCTTTGGCTCCTTAGCGATTTTTGTAGCGCTGCTATGTGACTTGTTGTTTTTCCCTGCACTGATAATGATATTTAAGCCCAAATTTGGCCAGAAAGATGTCGATGATAATTTAAACTTTATAGAGGTTTCAAAATGAATAAAACAGTTAGAAATGATTTGAACTTAAAACTGCTCATGTTAAGTTTTTGTGTGGCAATGTTTAGTCTAAATGTCAGTGCTGATAGTGATATGAGCGCTAGAGAAATCATGGAAAGGGTTGACGAAGAGTCCAGAAAATCGACAGACTCTGCGTTCACTAGAATGAAGTTAACGACTTGTAAATATGGCAAAAAGGATGGCAAGATTAAGTGTGCTGAAAAGCCTCGTGTTAAATTAGTCGAGAATGCACAAATCAATACTGGCATTGATGACAAGGACACCAAGAGTGTCGCAATCATTCTTGAGCCAGCAAGTGAGAGGGGAATTGGAATGCTCTCTTACAGCTATGATGACAGTGACAGAGATAATGAGACTTGGCTCTATTTGTCTGCGCTTGGAAAGGTGAAGAGAATAAGTGTCAGAAATAGTGATGATGAGGAGACTGAGTCGGCTAGTATTTTCGGAACTGAAATGACAACAGAAGATCAGGAGTCTGGAAAGCTCGATGACTATACCTATGAATTACTAGAGCAAGGCAAGTTTAGAGGTCGTGACGTTGCCGTCGTTGAGTCTATACCAAAGCCTCATCGACTCAGTAAAAGTAGTTATGGAAAAACTCAGAGTTGGGTAGATACTGAAAGATTCATTACCTTGAAGGTTCAAATGTTTGATAAGAACTCCAATCCTATTAAAAAGCTTGAGGTAGGTAAAGTTGAAAAAATTAATGATGTTTGGATGGGTAGAAGTTTGACATTTTTTAATACTGTCAGTAACAGGCTAACCAACATGAAGCTTGAGGCTATCAATTTTGATATGGACATTAAAGAGGATTTTTTAACTCAGAGAGCTCTTACTGATCAGGCCTTCAGAGAGAAATATCTGAAAGATCTTCGCAAACAGGCTAAATAAATCGTAAGATGTTAAATAGTGTTCTAAGACAATTAATATTTGTAATATTTGGCTTTACCTTCCTAATGAATGTAAATGCAGACAACTCATTTTTTGATGACGATATTGTTTTTGATGAGTCTGAAGGAGATTTTGATGAGTGGTCTGATGATAGTGATATCTTTGGAGAAGAAACTGCTATTAAAGAGAAGCCATTATCCTGGCTAGATCTTGGAGTGACTCAGAAGTGGGGCTTTAATCCTGCGAGTGATTACAGCACCACTGAAGAAAGAACAGAGATTATGCTCGGAACTAGTGGGAGTGTCTCTGATTCAGGCTATGGAGAGGTTGAATTAAAGGCAACCAAATACTGGCCAAGTGATAGCAATTATTCAACTGAAAAAAGCGATTTAGAGGTTGAGCAGGCTTTTTTACAGTTTAGTTTTGATGACTGGAGCACTAAGATAGGTAAACATACCATTGGGTGGGGTGAGCTCGAAGGTGGAGCACTTGATGTTGTTAATCCTTCTGGAGGATTAACAGATCCTTCCATGATTCCTCAGTGGTTTTTGAGTGCAACACGTTATTTTGATCATAGTGATTTAAGTTTTTTTTACAACACGAATCCAAAAGTTTCGAAGAGTAGTCTCCTTATTCTGAAAAACGATACCTATGATGAATTTGGAATGCGATACGGCATTAGCAGTGAGGGGAGTGATATGGCATTTTATTTGGGTCAACTAGTGCCCAATGATGCGCTGACTAATCTTACTGATGGACTGGTTTATGCAACTCCTTATCAATTAATAGGTTTTGGAATGAACAAGGCTTTTGATGACTTCTTGCTTAAATTTGATATTGCCCTCAAGAATAATGTTCAGCACAATCGAACAGGACAATTTATTAAAGTAGATCGGGTTGATTGGGACTTGGCATTTGATATTCAGAACGATGATAGGCAGTGGCTTATATCTATTAATTCTCAGTATCTTTTGGATTATGCTAATGATTATTTAACGCCTTCAATTTTAGGTGTTGGTGTTGGCGCAAAACGAAATAATATGAGCTACATGGCCAGTGTCAGTGATAAGTTTGGAAATTCTGATTGGAAATGGGGATTATCAAATGTCATATCTTCAAATAATGACCTAAATCTCAGCTCAGTATCTCTAGATTGGGACATTAATGATCAGTGGCAAGCTTCTTTTAGTGGGACCTATATCGATGCTAAAGATAATCGTGCTTTTGCTGCATTAGATGATTATCAGAGGGTTAATTTAGAAATTAAGTATCAATATTAAGATACAGTGGCCTTAAGTTAATAGGAAAGACTGTTGCAACACTATAAAGGCCTTATCCAGAGTGGTACATAGTATAATTTACGCATAATAATTTAACTTAACATCATGTTAGAGAGTAAGCTTTTAAGAGGGAATATTAATTTTGTTGTTGAGCAGCTCAAAAGAAGAAATTTTTCTTTTGATGTTGATGAATACAATGAACTTGAAAATCAAAGAAAAATCATCCAAGTTCAAACTCAAGAATTACAAAATTTACGAAACACCAAATCAAAGTCTATCGGACAAGCAAAGGCTAGTGGGGAGAATATTGAGCCACTTTTGGAAGAGGTTTCAGAGCTTGGTGATAAACTTGATAGTGCTAAAGATCAATTACAGGAAATCCAGTCAAAGATTAACGAGATAGTTTTATCGATACCTAATATTCCTCACACTTCAGTTCCAGAGGGTATCTCTGAAGATGATAATGATGAGGTTTTCAGCTGGCCAGAAAAGGGACCAGCAACATTAGACTTTGAACCTAAGGATCATGTTGATATTGGTGAAATGCATGGAATAGACTTTGCTGCTGCAGCTAAGATTTCGGGTTCAAGGTTTGTAGTTATTACTGGTAAGCTTGCAAAACTTCAACGCGCTCTAACTCAGTTCATGCTGGATCATCATACTGAAAAAAATGGATATACAGAGACTTATGTCCCCTATCTAGTTAATTCAGACTCCCTAATGGGTACTGGCCAATTACCTAAATTTGAGGCAGATTTATTCAAAACTCATCTACATGGTGAGGAGGGAGAAGCAAGAGCTTTGTACTTGATACCTACAGCTGAGGTTCCTGTGACAAATCTTGTTAGAGATTCAATCTTGAAAGCATCTGACTTGCCAGTCAAATTTGTTGCTCATACACCTTGTTTTCGATCAGAGGCTGGTTCCTATGGAAAAGATACTAGAGGATTAATACGCCAACATCAGTTCGAAAAAGTTGAGCTAGTGCAAATTTCAAAACCCTCTGAATCATACAAAATTCTTGAAGAGTTGACAAGTGATGCTGAGGGCATTTTGCAGTTATTAGGTCTTCCATATCGCAAAGTAGTCCTTTGTTCAGGTGACCTCGGTTTCTCATCAGCAAAAACTTATGACTTAGAGGTATGGCTACCAGGTCAAAATGCCTATCGTGAAATTTCTTCTTGTTCTTGTTTTGAGGCTTTCCAGGCCAGAAGAATGCAGCTCAGATGGAAGAACCCTGAAACGAATGAGACTGAGTTTTTACATACACTCAATGGATCTGGCCTTGCAGTTGGCAGAACATTGGTTGCAGTGATTGAAAATTATCAAAATGCTGATGGAAGTATAACCATACCAAAAGTCTTACAGGGCTACATGAAAGGCCTAACTAAGATAAAATAACCCCTTTACAATTTTTGGAGCAAAAAATGAATTTACCACCAGAACTCTTTCTGATAGCAATGTTTGTGCTTATGTATTTTTTACTTATCAGACCGCAACAAAAAAGAGCTAAAGATCATAAAAACCTTCTAAAAGCTTTGAAGAAAGGCGATGAAGTTGTAACGAATGGTGGAATTATTGGAAAAATTACTGCTGTCGACGAGTCTTTTGCTGAATTGGAAATTGCCTCGGGTGTCTCAGTAAAAGTTCAAAAGCAAGGTATTAACCAAAAAATGCCTAAAGGAAGTGTCAAGTCAATGACTAAGTCTAGCTCAAAAGCTAAGTCTAGCTCAAAAGCTAAATCAATCGAGAAAAAAGAAAAATAACTATAAATAAGTTTCTATGAATCATTACGCAGGATGGAAAAATGCACTTATCGTATTTTTCCTTTTCATCTCAACTCTCTACGCTATTCCTAATCTTTATGGGTCGGATTTAGCGATCCAAATTACCGGTACTGGTGACTATGTAGTTCAAGAAAAAGATCTGAAAAGCATAAATGAGACACTTTCTGAGAATAGTGTTGACTATAAATCTGCAATAATTGAAAATAATAATGTTCTAATTAGGTTTAGTGATTCAAAGTCTCAATTAACCTCTAAAGCTCTGTTGAAGGATTCATTGAATAGGAATTATGTTGTTGCGCTTAATCTTGCGCCTTCAATTCCACAATGGCTCTCAAGTTTAGGTGGCAGGGCAATGTCTCTAGGGCTTGACTTGAGAGGTGGTGTTCATTTTCTACTTGAGGTCGATATGAATGCAGTTACTGCAATGGCTATGGATCGTTATTACAACGAATTAAGAACAACTCTTCGTGAGGATAAGCTTTATAAAAAAATTCGTAAAGATGAAGATATTCTTGTAGTTAGCTTTAAAACTGAAGAACTTAAGAATGAAGCAAAAAAGGTTATAAAAAGCGATTTACCTGATTTGATTATTGCGGAAGGAAGCGAGCAAGCATTAGAGCTTGGTCTTGAAATTTCTTCAAGCGCACAAGCAGCTGCAAAACTAAGTGCATTAAAACAAAATATAACAACACTAAGAAATCGTGTTAATGAGTTAGGTGTCGCTGAACCAATCATTCAACAACAAGGTACAGAGAGAATTGTTGTCCAATTGCCAGGCGTTCAGGATACAGCAAGAGCCAAAGAAATCTTAGGTGCAGTCGCGACTATCGAGTTTAGAATGGTCGATGAGAAAAATGATGTACAAACAGCTATTCAGTCAGGAAAAACACCGGCTGGATCAAAAATATATAAATTTAAAGATGGCCGACCTTTGCTTCTGAAAACTAACGTCATAACGACTGGTGAAAATATAGTTGACGCTTCATCAAGTATGGATGAAAACAATCAGCCCAGCGTCAGTATAGTCCTGGATAGCTCTGGTGGAAGATCGATGTTAGATACTACTAAGGAGTTTATTGGTTACAGAATGGCGGTAGTGTTCATTGAGAACAAAGTTGAAACAGTTTTAGAGGAGGGTATTGCTGTCAAAAAGCGAAGTAAAACTCAGGATATTATTAATGCTGCAACAATACAAGGAACATTTTCTAACCGTTTTCAAATTACTGGCCTAGATAGCTCTAGAGAGGCTACAAATCTTGCTCTTCTCTTGAGGGCTGGTTCACTTTCAGCGCCAGTTGAAATTATTGAAGAGAGAACAATAGGCCCAAGTTTGGGTGCAGATAACATTCAAAAAGGCCTTATTTCTGTTCTTGTTGGTTTTGCTTTAGTATTAGTTTTCATGGGATGGCGCTATCGCGTTTTTGGCCTTGTTGCAAATCTAGCATTAACAATTAATTTAATTACAATAGTATCTATCTTATCCTTAATCCAGGCAACCCTTACTCTGCCAGGTATAGCCGGAATCGTTTTAACTGTGGGTATGGCTGTAGATGCGAACGTATTAATCTTTGAGCGAGTAAAGGAAGAACTGAAGGCTACAAAAAATATACAAAAGGCTATATCTGCAGGCTATGAAAAGGCACTGCTAACAATTGCAGATGCCAACATCACCACGCTAATAGCGTCCATAGTATTATTTAGTTTTGGCACTGGAGCAATTAAAGGTTTTGCTGTAACGCTATCGATTGGAATTATTACATCGATGTTTACTGCCATTATTGTTTCCAGAGCAGTGATAAATATTATTTATGGCGGTAAAAAAATTGAGGAGTTGGCAATATGAGTCTAAGATCATTAAATATTCCTGTGATTGACTTTGTTGGCAAGCGGAAGTATGCCATGATTTTTTCTGCAGTCTTATTAGTTTTGTCTATTGCTTCTATAAGCTTTCAAGGCCTAAAGTTTGGAATTGACTTTACAGGTGGAACATTAATAGAGTTAGGCTATGAAAAAACAGCCGACCTTGAAGATATCCGTTTAAAACTTTCAGAGGGTGATTTTAAGGGAACTAATGTTCAATATTTTGGTTCAGATACAGAGGTGCTGATTCAACTTGAGCCTCAGGAGGTCTCAAGTGCAAAGCTTAGCTCTTCAATCATCAGAATGCTTGGTGATGGCATTGATGTAAGAAGGGTAGAGTTTGTAGGCCCCAAAGTTGGCGAAGAATTAACAAATGACGGCGGCCTTGCAATGCTATATGCGCTCATAGGTATTTTGATTTATGTCGCATTTAGATTTGAATACAGATTTGCCTTAGGCTCTATAGCGGCCCTTGTTCATGATGTGATAATTACGTTAGGTATTTTTTCAATTTTACAAATTGAATTTGACTTGACTGTTTTGGCAGCAATTCTTGCTGTAATTGGTTACTCTCTTAATGACACCATTGTTGTGTTCGATAGAATTAGAGAAAATTTTCTCTCTACACGCCAAGTTGAGGCTGAGCCTATCATCAACGAGGCTCTTAATCAAACGCTATCGCGAACATTGATGACCTCACTGACGACCTTGTTGGTTCTTCTAGCATTATTTTATTTAGGTGGCGAAGTGATTCATAGTTTCGCAGGTGCATTATTGATTGGAGTTATTATTGGTACTTATTCATCAATATATGTTGCAAGTTCAATGATCCTTGCGCTCGGAATTTCGAAGGAAGATATGCTTCCTTCAGAAAAAGAGAAAAAAGAGATCGACGCTAGACCTTAATTATTTTGAATCGCTAAACTTTTCAAAAACTAGACACGCATTTGTACCGCCAAAGCCGAAGCTGTTTGAAAGTATTCGATTCAGTTTAATATTTTTGGTCTCAGTTACAATGGGCATTCCTTTCGCCTCATCGTCAAGATTTTCAATATTCACGGACTCAGCAACAAAGTCATTTTGAAGCATTAAAAGTGAGTAGATTGATTCGTTCACACCAGCAGCACCTAATGCGTGACCCGATAAGGATTTTGTAGATCCAATAAGTGGTATTGTGCTATCACCAAATACTTCCTTTATGGCCCCTAGCTCTTTAAGGTCTCCTACAGGAGTCGACGTTCCGTGAGCATTAATATAATCAATTGGTCCTTTAATTCCGTTAATTGCAATTTCCATACATCTTTTTGCACCTTCACCAGAGGGCGCCACCATATCATAGCCATCAGAGGTTGCGCCATAGCCAACTAGTTCAGCAATGATATTTGCTCCTCTTGCTTGTGCATGATCCAAGGATTCAAGTACAAGAGCACCCCCACCGCCTGAAATAACAAATCCATCACGATCGGCGTCAAATGCGCGTGAGGCTTTATTAGGAGAGTCATTATATTTTGAAGAAAGAGCTCCCATGGCATCAAACAACATAGTAAGAGACCAGTCCAACTCTTCACCACCACCTGCAAAAACAACATCTTGTTTCCCAAGTTGAATTTGTTCCATCGCATTACCAATACAGTGGGCACTAGTTGAACAAGCTGAGCTGATAGAGTAATTAATACCTTTAATCTTAAATAACGTTGATAGGCATGCAGATGTTGTAGAGCCCATTGTCCTTGGAACACGATATGGCCCAACTCTCTTAATACCTCTGTCTCTCAAAATATCAGCTGACTCAACAATATTTTGGTTTGAAGCACCACCAGATCCCATAATTAAACCAGTTCTCTCGTGCGATACCATCTCTGGGCTAAGTCCAGATTCTTTAATGGCTTCGTCAAGCGCTAAGGCATTATATATAGCTGCATCGGCCATAAAGCGAAGCATTTTTCGATCTATTACATCACTTGTATCAATTTCAGGAATAGAACCATGAACATGGGATCTTAAACCCATTTCTGAATATTTTTCACTAAACTCAATTCCGGTTTTTGCAGACTTAAGGGACTCTAATACTTCAGACTTATTTATGCCTAAGCTACTAACAATACCCATGCCAGTGACAACAACTCTATTCATCAGAATGCTGAAGTATCAGTAAACAATCCAACTCTTAGATTGGTTGCCTCGTAAATGGTTTTTCCATCAACTTCCATCGTAGCATCAGCTATACCCATATATAGTTTTCTTGCGATAACACGTGAAAGGCTAATGTTATAGGTGACTTTTTTGCTTGTAGGCAATACTTGGCCTGTGAATTTCACTTGTCCAGAGCCAAGTGCACGCCCTCTGCCTGGACCCCCTAGCCATCCGAGATAAAACCCAACCAATTGCCACATAGCATCAACACCAAGACAACCTGGCATGACTGGATCTTCATTAAAGTGGCAATCAAAAAACCATAAATCTTTATGAATATCAAGTTCAGCAGTCATTCCTCCCTTGCCATAATCTCCACCATTTTCATTAATCTCAGTAATACGATCAAACATTAACATGGGTGGTTGTGGTAGTTGGGCATTTCCAGGTCCAAACAATTCTCCTTTGCCACAAAGGATTAAATCTTCATAAGAGTAGCTATTTTGCTTCATAGAATTTGAAATATCTTGTTTTGAATGAATTTTAACATAGTTGAATTACGCTTAAAATTCAACTTAAGGCTTAAGGTCAGCAATAATATCTTCAACATTTTCTAATCCAACAGAAATACGAATTAGGTTTTCAGTGATATGCGTTTGTTTTTTTTCATCATCACTAAGCCTAACATGAGTCGTGGATGAAGGATGAGTAATAGTCGTTTTTGTATCACCCAGGTTTGCAGTGATTGAAATCATTTTAGTATTATTAATGAGTTTAAAAGCCTCTTTTCTGCCACCCTTGACCTGAAACGAGACAATTCCTCCAAAACCTGACTGCTGTTTTGAAGCAATCTCATGATGTGGATGGTTATTTAGGCCGACGTAGTGAACTTGTTCAACAAATGCTTGACTCTCTAGCCAGCTTGCAAGTGTCATCGCACTTTCACAGTGTGCCCTCATTCTAAGATTAAGTGTTTCAAGGCCCTTTAGAACAATCCAAGCATTAAAGGCACTTAAGGTAGGTCCAGTACTTCTCGTAAATGAGCTAATATCATCAATAATTGAGGCTTTGCCTGCAACCGCACCAGCAAGGCATCTTCCTTGGCCATCAATATATTTGGTTGCTGAATGAATCACTAGATCTGCACCCAAAGATAAAGGTTTTTGAAGAGCTGGCGACATAATACAGTTGTCAACTGCTAAAACAATATTATTACTTTTTGCAATAGACGAGAGTTTTTTGATGTCTACCACTTCACCTAAGGGGTTTGAAGGAGTTTCTAGCAGAAACAATTTTGTATTTGTTTGAACATTTGAGGCCCAATCATCAAGATTTGGTAGATCAACAAATGTGACTTTGATTTCAAATTTTTCAATAATATCATTAAGGAGAACAATGGTCGTCCCAAACATACAACGAGAGGCCACCATATGTTCACCCGGCTTAAGTATTGTCATGATAGTTGCAAAAATAGCTGACATACCGCTTGCTGTAGCTTGGCACTTCTCGGCGCCCTCTAAGGCTGCTAATTTGTTTTGAAAAGCATCAACTGTTGGATTTGTAAATCTAGAATAAACGTTACCCTCTTCCTTTTTATCGAATCGTTTTGCAGCTTCTTCAGCACTATTAAATTTGTAGCTTGAGGTTAAGAATATTGCAGCCGAGTGCTCTTGTTCATTCGTAGGCTCGTGTCCTTCACGAATTGATTTGGTTTGAAAGCTTTTTTCAGTCATGATTTTGTCTGTTTAGTCAGCATCATTGTAGATCAATTCTGAGCTTTCATTCGTCATATTGGTTTCTTTTGCTTTGTCAGATCTAATGGCTTCAAGGTTATCTAGGTAGGGTTTGTCAATGTCATTAGTCAAATAATTTCCATCAAAACACGAACAATCAAAAGATTTGATATTAGGATTTCCTTGCTGAACAGACCATATCAGGTCATCCAAGTTTTGATAAATGAGTTTATCTGCTCCAATGACTTTGCATACTTCATCAGTTGTTTTTTCATGAGCAATAAACTCATTTTTACTTGCCATATCAATGCCATATACATTTGGGTAGCGAACTGGAGGAGCGGCTGAGGCGAAGAAAACTTTTTTTGCGCCAGCTGCTCTTGCCATCTGAACAATTTCTTTGCTGGTGGTGCCTCGTACAATTGAATCATCAACGAGAAGAACGTTTTTATCCTTGAATTCTAGTTCGATTGCACTGAGTTTTTGACGTACTGATTTTTTCCTTTGTTTTTGCCCTGGCATAATAAAAGTTCTGGCAATATATCGATTTTTTATAAAGCCCTCTCGATATTTAATATCTAACTCATTAGCCAGCTGAAGCGCCGCCGTCCTCGAAGTGTCAGGCACAGGCATAACAACATCAATTTCATCCCTAGGCCATTGAGATTTAATTTTTTCTGCAAGTTTTTCACCCATTCTTAGGCGTGATTTATAAACTGAAATATTATCAATAATAGAGTCAGGCCTTGCAAAATAGACAAATTCAAAAATACAAGGAGAGAGCCTCGAGTTATCTGAGCACTGATGGGAGTGGACTTGGCCTTTGCGATCAATCACTACTGTCTCGCCAGGGTCAACATCGCGTGTAATCTTATATCCAAGAGCAGTCAAAGCAACGCTCTCTGAAGTTAGCATATATTTAGTACCCTCTGTAGTAGTTCTTTCACCAAGTATCAATGGTCTGATTCCGTTAGGATCTCTAAATCCAAAAATTCCATAGCCTGGGATCATTCCAATAGCTGCATATGCCCCCTTTACTCTTTGATGGAGCTTAGTTACTGCTTTAAAAATATCTCTTTCATTGATTCTATGTTTTTGCTCTTCAGCAATTTCACTTGCCAAGATATTCAGTAGAATTTCGGAATCTGAATTGGTATTAATATGACGAAGATCTTGCTCAAAAATTTCTTGAGCCAGAGTTTCTGCATTGGTAAGGTTGCCATTGTGTGCAAATGCAATTCCATAGGGTGAGTTGACATAAAAAGGTTGCGCCTCAGCCTCTGAAGAGCTTCCTGCAGTTGGATAGCGTATGTGTCCAATACCCATATCACCTATCAGTTTTTCCATATGCTTTGTTCTAAATACATTTCGAACAAGGCCATTACCCTTTCTCATATAAAAACGACCTTTATTGGCTGTTGTTATTCCTGCGGCATCTTGACCGCGATGTTGAATAATTGTTAATGCATCATAGATGTATAGACCAACATCTTTTTTAGTTGTGGAGAGAATACCAATAATTCCGCACATATATTAATCCTTCAAAATTTCACTTTCTATAAATTCAACAACAACATCACCCGGTTCAAGCTCTACAAAAAGAAGATACTTGGATAAGACGGGCTTAACGTCAACAGACCAGTCCTGAAATGTTCTTAATGCACCACTCGTTTCAACCCACGCATGATTTTGTGTGACCCAACTCATGTTTTGTAAAATAAGAACAACGATAAGAACAAAAGTACCACCTATAAACAAACCTAAAATGGCTCCAAAAAATTTATTCTTTAGACCATCAACATTTCTAGCATTAATAAGAGTATCTAAGGAACTTAATGCACTTAATATACCCTCATATACTGGCGCCATAATGGAAGGATTTTCTGTATCAACTTTAATATTAAGAAGTTTTGATAGGGCAAATAATCCAACCATTAAGATTACGAAAATTAGGACAAAAGACACAAAACTTCTGAGTGACTCGTTAGTGATTATTGCTTCAATAGTTTTAAGGTCTGCAACTGTTCCTAAAAAGTTAAAGCTAAATATTCCAACTATCACAAAGATCACTGAATTGGCAAAGGGTCTATTTAGATCATTAGAATTTTGGTTACTTGCCGATGCACTTGCAATTCTGTATAAGCCTTTTTTAATGAACCAAGCGCTCAGAAATAGTCCTCCAAAGGATAGTGCATAGGTAGATTGATTATCTGAGTTAATCCAGCTACTTAGAAAGGTCTTAGCAAATGGCTCATAGTAAAGCCAAGCTAATATGATTGCAATAATAACAAATATAAAGCTTATGACTTCTTTGGCAAGGCCTTGAATAAAACCTCGAACAACAAATGTGATAAGAATTAAGAGGGTGAGCCAATCTGACCAAGCCAATATGCTTATTGCACTCCAAACATTGTCAAAAAAATTGCCCATGAGCTCCTTGATAGATAGAATTGATTTTACAATAGTTTATGATGCTTTGTCGTTCTCTCCAACGACTAATACTATCTGAGTTTATTAATAATTATTGAAGCATCTGCAATTGTATAAAAAGAGCCAAAAATAACAATTCTTTCTACCTCTCTAAGAGCTAATGACCCATGAATTGCACTTTCCATATCTTGGCAGATTGTTGTTGAGTCAGAGCTTGAAAATTTTTTATTCAATACTTCTGATTTAATTGCTCTCTCTGAGGAAAGGGGGACCAGGTACCAATGCTTTATTGCTTTTGAGGCAAGTTCAATCATCTCAATAATATCTTTATCTACGAGCGCTGAAAAAATAGCGACTGTTTGCATCGACGATTTAGATAGAGTTTCTACAAGCGTTTTTACAGCTGCTGGATTGTGAGCAACATCCAGAATAATTGTTTTATCTCCAATCTCAACCTTCTCAAATCTTGCTCTGATTGATGCATTTTTGATGCCTTCGCTAATCATACTTTTAGAAATTGGGTTTTGTACTGCAAGACTTTCAACTGCTTTGATTGCAACAGCAGCATTGAGTCTCTGATGATCTCCCTCGAGTCCAATTTCATCTTCATAGGCCTTACTCACAAATGTAATATCGGTGCCAATTTCCTTAGCATATGCCAATAAGCTTTGAGGAGGGTCCTGATCTCCACAAATGCAAGGCCTAGAGCCTCTCATCACGCCTGCTTTTTCTCTGCCTATAGCCTCCCTAGTGTCTCCTAGGTAATCGGTATGATCGATTGCAATATTTGTGATGATGCTCACATCACTATCAACTACATTGACAGAGTCAAGCCGGCCGCCCAACCCAACCTCAAGTATTGCGATGTCGACCTCGGCCTTTTCAAAAATAATGAAGGCTGCGAGAGTTGAAAATTCGAAATAGGTTAACTTGATATCTTCTCTTTTGCCTTCAATGATCTCAAAAGCTTCGATTATGACGTCATCAGATGCATCTTCACCATCTACTGCATAGCGCTCATTGTATTTCAATAAGTGGGGAGAAGTAGAGCGCCCCACTTTATATTTTGATAGCTGGTAAATACTATCAATAAAGGAAACCGTGGAGCCTTTTCCATTAGTTCCTGCAACTGTTATAACTTTGAAGGGAACACCATTTGGAAAAAGTTTTTCAAAGACTAATTGAACTCTATCAAGTCCTAATACAATCGTCTCTTCCATAAGGGTTTCTTGCCAGGCCAACCAGTCATCTAGCGTTTTTTTGCTTGTCATTATGAGATATTTATTGCTGATTTTTTTTGAAATAGAGGATTATTTATCTTCCCAAAATTCACCCTCGATAGTGTCATCTTTATTTGATTTTTTTTCACTGCTGTTTGTTCTGTTAATAAAGACTGAGTTTCTTTGCTTAAAAACGCGCTCAGCATTTTTCTCAAGAAAATGATTAATAAAGTAACTTCTGCTCCAAGGCATTAGACCTAGAAGTCCAAGTGCATCTGTCAGAAAACCAGGAGTCAGTAAAAGGATTCCAGAAACTAAAATAACGACACCTTCCATCATCTCCATTGCTGGTGTTCTTCCCTCTGACATGCTTTGTTGAGCTTTGGCCATAGTTGACCAGCCCTGCTGTCTAAGAAGGCTTGATCCAATAAATGCAGTAATTACAACGAGTAGAACTGTTGAGAGGCCACCAATGGCCTGTCCCACAGAAACAAGAACGTATATTTCAGCTAGCGTTACAACAACAAATATAGGAAATAACATTTAACCCCCCTTTGTGTTTTTAAAAAGTAAGTCCCAAACACCATGACCTAATTTATGACCACGATTTTCGAATTTAGTAAGCGGCCTATTTTTGGGCCTTTCAGAATATATATGGCCTCCTGCAATGTTTTTAAAGTGAGGATGCGCTTCTAGAGTTTCCATGATATGTTCCGCATAGTTTTCCCAGTCAGTTGCTATATGGACAGTTCCATTGGTTTTTAGTTTTCTCGAAAGGAGATCTAAAAAGCTTGTTTGGACAATTCTACGCTTATGGTGCTTCTTTTTGTGCCAAGGATCAGGAAAAAATAATTGGAAATGCGAAATACTTTCATCAGGGATGTTATTAGCGATTACCTCTACAGCATCATCTTTGATAATCTTTAGATTGCTGACGTTTTGTTTACTCGCCTCATTAATAATTCTTCCAACTCCAGCCTCATAGACCTCAATACCAATAAAATTTTGAAAAGGCTGTTTTATGGCCATCTCAAGAAGGCTATCACCATTCCCAAAGCCAACTTCAAGCGTAATATCATTTTGCTTTACAAATATCCTATCAAAGTTGATGAGTTCCTTGTCATTAATCTCAACCCCAAAATCACTCCATAGATTATTCAGTCCAAGGAATTGGGCTTTTGAAAGTCTGCCCGACCTTTTAACAAAGCTCTGAATTTTGCGATGGCCTTTTACTTCACTCATAACTGATAATCAATGATTAAAGGAGAATGATCTGAAAAGCGCTCCTCTTTGTATATTTCACATGAGGTTGCAGTGCCAGCCATATTTGAACTGACGACATGATAATCAAGGCGCCAGCCAGTATTATTCAGCCAGGCTTGGCCACGGTTAGACCACCAAGTATATTGGAACTCTTCTTGGTTGATTTCTCGGAAAGAGTCGATATAGCCTAAATCATCATAAAGTATATCAAGCCATGCCCTCTCTTCTGGAAGGAAGCCTGAGTTTTTTTGATTAGATCGCCAATTTTTTAGGTCAATTTTTTTATGTGCAATGTTCCAATCACCACAAATTACGTATCTTCTATTATCTTTTTTGAGCTCACGTAAGTGTGGCAAAAAGCGGTCATAAATAAATTCCATTTTCAGTGCTTGTCTCTCCTCCTTTGATGATCCAGAGGGGAGATAGATTGATAAAACGCTCAAGTCAGCGAAATCTGCTTGAATAATCCTTCCTTCAGAGTTCATGTCTTCCCATGGACTATAAGATATCTTGTCAGGCTTAGACTTACAATAGAGACCAGTCCCGCTATATCCTTTTCGCTCTGCAGGATGATAATACGTATGCATATCGTCAGGATAAAAACGCTCATCAAGCTGATCTTCCTGCGCTTTAATCTCTTGCAGACAGACAAGATCAGCATTCTGTTTTTTAAGCCAATTAAAGAAACCTTTTCTCTCAGCAGCCCTTATTCCATTAACATTAATTGTTATAATTCTCATATCGCTTATTTTAATTGTTTAGGAATATTGGATGGAACAGTATCAAAAGGATTTTGTTGATTTTACGTTAGAGACTGGCGTTCTTAAATTTGGAGAATTTACACTTAAATCAGGCAGGATTAGTCCCTATTTCTTTAATGCAGGTCTATTCAACAAGGGCAGTCACTTATCTGAATTAGGAAAGTTCTACGCGCAAGCCATTGAAGCGAGTGCGCTAAAGTTTGATGTGTTGTTTGGCCCTGCATACAAGGGTATACCTCTTGCAGCTGCTGCGTCTATTGCACTTAATGACAGTTTTAATCATAATGTTCCCTACAGCTTTAATCGAAAAGAGGCAAAAGATCATGGTGAGGGTGGAAGCATAGTTGGCCACCCCCTGGAAGGAGATATTTTGATTATTGATGACGTTATAACGGCAGGAACTGCGATTAGAGAGGCTCAAGATATTATCCAAAATTGTGGGGCAAATGCGAAAGGTGTTATTGTGGCGCTTGACAGACAAGAGAAAGGGAAGGGTGAGCTTTCAGCCATACAAGAAGTAGAGCAGATATTTGGTATTACGGTTTTAAGCATCATCAATCTGTCTCATATCATTGACTATTTGAAGACAAGCGATGATTCAAAAATCCTAGATAAAATTGAGAGCTACAGATCGCAGTACGGGATCAGTTAAACTTCTGATTAGGTCTTAACAGGCTCGACAATAAAAGTAGACGCCTCAACGCCAACAATTTTAACGGTCTGACCCACACTGAGATCAGTGCCCTCAGCGAACCAAAGTGACTTTCCTATTTGAACTTTAATGACGCCATCCTCCATTGAGCTGACTTTACATTCTTTTCCGATATAAGTCTTGGCCTTCTCGTTTAATTCATCATCAACTGTTTTAATAGGATAATATTTTTTAGAAAGGTATGTTGCGGCAACTGAAATGGCTAGGAAAGTAAATACTTTTGTGAGCCCATCAACATCTGGAATGAGATAAAAAACAATACTCACGGTGATTGCTGAGGCTCCAACCCAGAGAAGAAATGTTGTCCATAAGAACAGCTCTAGAATGATGAGTGCAAGGCCCAAAACTAACCAATGCATGAAGTTTAAATTATCAAATAATATTTCCATGTAGATAATTTTATATTCTTTCTAATAGGCCATTAAATTTTTCTTTATTTTTTCTTAATTTTGGTTCATAATGCCCTTAGGAGGCTATGTATGCAAGTAAAAAATGAGTCTGACAACAAAGAACTGATTGATCAATTTCATCGAGATGGCTATATTTTCTTTGAAAATGCAATTACCAGTGAGCAATTAGTATCACTTAATGCTGAGCTTGCCAGCTGGGTTGATGAAAGTAAAAGCCACAAAAAGCCTTTTGGAAAGATAAAGGATGGAAGGCCTCGATTTGATATTGAGCCTAAAACTCATTCTGAAAGCACACCAGCAGTGAGAAGGATCACATCACCAGCAGAAATTTCGGAGATATGCCTTGACGTGGTAAAAGATAACAATGCATTGGATCTGGTGACTGAGATATTTGGACCAAATATCACACACCTTGGCAATAAAATAAATCTCAAGTTGCCCGGCTCAGGCACTGAGGTGAAGTTCCATCAGGACTTTCCTTTTGAGCCTCATTCCAATGAAGATATTATGACTGTTCTTTATTTTTTAGATGATGTGACCCTTGAAAACGGGCCGCTTGAGGTTGTTCCTGGAACCCATAATGGGCCACTACACTCTCATTGGCATAAGGGCATTTTTACTGGAGCTGTTGCTGAAAATGTTGTATCTGAAAATAAAAAAAATGCGTTAAGTTGTATTGGTAAAGCAGGTTCAGCTTGCCTTATGCATTCAAAATTGCTGCATGGTTCAGCACCAAACCGATCTTCACTGCCAAGATCATTATTCATCATTACCTATAAAGCTGAGGATGCAGTTGCACTCTCTCCAAACCACCTCCCAAGTGATCTAGTTGGTATGGTTGTCAGGGGTAAAGAGACTGGTACCGTGAGGTGTACTAGCTATAGTATCGAGTTGCCAGAATACCCAAAAGAGGTTTCCTTTTTTGGACAGCAATCCAAAAGTAAAAATATTGCAATGTAAAAAAACTTAAAGCTAGATTATCAAAGGGGACACAAATCGATTTAATCAAAATAATTTCTATAGTCGGTGATGAGTTGGTCATAGATTGGAGTGATGGAAATAAAAGCTCTCTTTATAGTCTTTGGCTAAGAGACCACTGTCAGATGCCTGAATCAAGAAACTTAGATAATGGGCAAAGACTATTTAGCGTTAAAGATCTGCCCTCTAATATTACTATTGAAAAGGCTTACAAGGATGCTGAGGGAAATGTTTGCGTGATGTTTCAACCTGAAAATCACTTGTCAGTCTTTTGTCAGAAGTGGCTCAGGGAAAACTGCTATGAACTCAACAGTCATTTCGAGGATAGGAGCGAAAAGTCCAAAAAATTATGGAAAAAAGATAGCTTTGATAATGGACTTCCTTTTATCAGCTATGACTTGATGCATTCTGATGATACTTCAAAGGTCTTAGCGCTTAGGTCGCTTAGAGAGTATGGTTTCTTTGTTTTAAATGACGTTCCAACCCAAGACGGCCAAGTGTTGAAAGTGATTAGTGAGTTGGGGTTCACTAGAGAGACAAACTATGGGGCTTTGTTTGAGGTAAGAACAGAGGTCAACCCAAATAACCTTGCCTTTACCAATCTCGGGCTTGGCTCTCACACAGATAATCCTTACAGGGATCCTGTTCCAACAGTGCAATTACTGCATTGCCTTGAGAGCTCTACTGAGGGCGGAGAGTCAATTTTGGTTGATGGTTTTAAAGCCGCATCTATTCTTCGAGAAGAGAGTCAAGAGAACTTTCTATCCTTAGCAAATACCTGGATTAATTATCGCTTTTCAGATAGTAAAACTGAGCTTCGCTCAAGGGTACCGATGATTGACTTAAATGATAAAAAAGAAGTTATCAAGGTTAGATACAACAACCGTTCAATCGATACGATCAATGTGCCTCAAGATAAAATGAGGTCTTTTTATAAGGCATACCGTCACTGGAGTGAGATCATTGAGAGGGATGAATTAAAGATTCAATTCAAGCTATCTGAGGGCGATTTAATGCTTTTTGATAATACTCGAGTGATGCATGCTAGAACAGAATTCTCTAAATCTGGAAAACGCCATCTGCAGGGTGCATATTCTGATTTGGATGGCCTTTATAGTCTTCTTAACAGGCTAGAAATGAAAAATAATAATGACTAATACCCCAGAATATATATTAGATCTTATTGAAGATATTTTTGAAAGGCGCGGTGCTGAGTCCTACTTAGGCGAGGAAGTTACGATGGCACAGCACATGCTTCAGGCCGCTCAGTGTGCTGAAGAAGCGGGTGCTGATAATAGTCAAATTGTGGCGGCACTTCTTCATGATATTGGGCATTACAAAAATGAAATTCCTGAGTCATCATTAGTTAAAGGTATTAATAACTTTCATGAAGAGGCAGGTGCTAATTTTCTTGAAGAGTATTTTCCGGCATCAGTCGTTGAGCCAATTCGTCAGCATGTCTCTGCAAAGCGATATCTTTGCGCAGTTCAACCTGATTATTTTGAACTTCTCTCATCAGCCTCAATCCACACCTTGAATCTTCAAGGAGGTCCAATGAGTGAGTATGAGGTGAGAGAGTTTGAAAAAAATGACTA